>DATKPX010000058.1:0-10477 GCA_035523855.1 Allostellaceae bacterium | reverse complement strand
GTTGGGCTCGTCCATGAAGCCGTAATGCACGACCACGGTGTGGAAGCCGTGCTCCAGATGCTTGATGTCGAAGCGCTGCTCGTCCGGCACGTGCGGGATGTCCTCGGTCAGCACCGTCATCAGCACCACGCGCTCGTGCAGGAACTTGTTGTGCTTGAGGTTATGCAGCAGCGCGCCGGGCACGACCTCGGAATTTCCGGTCATGAACACGGCGGTGCCCGGCGCCCGCGTGCGGTCGGGACGCAGCGTGGCGAGGAAGGTCTCCAGCGGCATGGCGTTGCGCTGGCGCTCCGCGGTCACCAGCGAGCGGCCGTACATCCAGGTCGACATCACCGCATAGACCAGCGTCGCGATCGCCAGCGGGAACCAGCCGCCCTCCTCGATCTTGAGCGCGTTGGCGCAGAAGAAGGCGAGGTCGACGACGAAGAAGAAGCCGAACAGCAGGATCGAGAGCCAGCGGTTCCACCGCAGCACGCCCACCATGTAGGTGAAGGCGAGCACCGTCGTCAGCGTCATCGTGCCGGTGACCGCGATGCCGTAGGCGGTGCCGAGATTGTCCGATGACTTGAAGCCCAGCACCAGCGCGATCACCGCCACCAGCAGGAAGGCGTTCACCTTCGGCACGTAGATCTGGCCCCGCTCCTCCTCCGAAGTATGACGGATCTGCAGGCGCGGCAGATATCCGAGCTGGATCGCTTGCTGCGTCATCGAGAAGGCGCCCGAAATCACCGCCTGGGACGCGATCACGGTGGCGGCGGTGGCGAGTCCCACCATCGGATAGAGGCCCCAATCCGGCATCAATCGATAGAAGGGATTGTCGAGCGCCTCCGGATGGCGCAGCAGCAGCGCGCCCTGGCCGAAATAATTGAGAATGAGAGCGGGAAACACGAAATAAAGCCAGGCGCGCTTGATCGGCCGCGGGCCGAAATGGCCCATGTCCGCATAGAGCGCCTCGGCGCCGGTGACCGCCAGCACGACGGCGCCCATCAGGAGGAAGCCCTGGTGGGGATCGGCCGCCAGCAGCCGCAGACCGTAGAGCGGATTGAGCGCCCAGAGAATCCGCGGCTGGATGAAGATCTCCACCGCGCCGACGGAACCGATGGCGAGAAACCACACCACCATGACAGGCCCGAAAAGGCCGCCCACCAGGTTGGTGCCGCGCTGCTGCACCAGAAAGAGCCCGACCAGCACCGCCACTGTCAGTGGAATGACGTAGGGGGCGAAGAGCGGCGTCGCGATCTTCAGGCCCTCGATCGCGCTCAGCACCGAGATCGCCGGCGTGATGACGCCGTCGCCGTAGAAGAGCGCGGCGCCCACCAGGCCGGCGGCGAGGATCAGGGAATGCCGGCGTCCGCGCCGGCTGGCGCTGCGCAGCGCCAGCGCCGTCAGCGCGAGAATGCCGCCCTCGCCCCGGTTGTCGGCGCGCATGATGACGATGACGTATTTGAGCGTGACCACCACGGTGAGCGACCACGCGATCAGCGACAGCACGCCCAGCACGCCCTCCGGCGTGATGTCGGTCACGGTGTCGAAGCACTGCTTGACGGTATAGAGGGGCGACGTCCCGATATCGCCGTAGACGATGCCGAGCGCGCCGAGGGCCAGGCTATGCCGGGCCTTCCTGAATGCCCGCGCATCCCCGTGGGCTGCCGCCTGCGCCATGTCCCTTCCCGAACCGTGGGCCCCCGATGAGCGCCTGTCTTTAGTCCCAAATGCTGCACCGCGCAATTGTCGGGGCACGGCATGGCGAAGGAATTAGAGATTGCGCGGGAAAACGCCATCCCGCACTCTCCGCGGCCCTTTTTTGGACTCGGGCGGGCAGAGCTCAGCCGGCGCGGCGGCTCGCCGGCTTGAGGACGCGGTCGGCCGGCAGATGGACGCGCGCGGTCGTCCCCTGGCCGGAGGCGCTGATCAGCTCCAGCCTTCCGCCATGCAGCTCCACCATCGCCTTGGTGAGCGGCAGTCCGAGGCCGGTGCCCTGGTATTTCCGGGCGAGGCGGCTGTCGATCTGTCCGAAGGGCTGCAGCGCGATCGCCAGGTCCTCGGCCGCCATGCCGATGCCGGTGTCCTTGACGGAGAGCACGAGACCGCCCTCGTCCACCGACGCCGCGACGGTGACCTCGCCGCCGCTGGGCGTGAACTTGACCGCGTTCGAGAGCAGGTTGAGCAGCACCTGCTTCATGCGCCTGACATCGGCGCGGAGCGTCGGCAGATCCGCCGGCACCTCGGCCGTCAGCCCGACGCCGGCGGCATCGGCGCGCTCGCGCATCAGCCGCACGCAGGAGCCGATGACCTCGCCGAGCGGCACTTCCTCCTCGCTGAGCTCGATGCGGCCGAACTCGATCTTCGCCACATCGAGCACGTCGTTGATCAGGTTAAGGAGATGATTGCCGCTGTCGCGGATGTCGTGCGCGTAGTCGCGGTAGCGCGCGTCGCCGAGCGGACCGAAGATCTCGCCGATCAGCACGTCGGAGAAACCGATCACCGCGTTGAGCGGCGTCCGGAGCTCGTGGCTCATGTTGGCGAGGAACTCGGTCTTGCTGCGGCTGGCGAGCTCCGCCTCGTCGCGGGCGCGGCGGAGATCTCCCTCGACGCGCTTCCGCTCGGTGACGTCCGTATAGGTCACCAGCAGCCCGCCGTCGGGCATGCGCACGCGGCGCTGCTCGAGCATGGTGCCGTCGGGACGCCGGCGCTCGCGCACCGGCGGATCGAGCTGGATGAGCCCATGGTTGCGCCGGGTGATGATCTCGTCGATATCGCCCGGACCGTACTCGCCGCGCTCGGCGATGAGGCGCGTCACGTCGGCCACCGACGCGCCGAACTGCACGCTCTCGGGCGGAACCCCGAGCAGCTGCAGGAAACGGCCGTTCCACGCCTTGATCCTGAGATCGCGGTCGAGCACCAGCAGGCCCTGCTCCATGTTGTCGAAGGTCGCCTGCAGCACCTGCGTCTTCTCCGCCAGCTCCTGCTCGCGCCGTTTCAGGTCGGTGACATCCACCTGCACCAGCACCGTGCCGCCCTCGGCGGTCGGCCGCTCGGTAAGCTGGAACCAGCGGCCCTTGGCCTGGCGCTCCTCGGTCCAGCTGCCGAAGCTGCGATGGCGCGCCATGCGCTCGGCGAGCCAGGCGTCGATGCGGCCCGCCGCCGCCGGGATGAGGCCGGCCTCGGCGCTGGCGCGGCACAGATCGGCGAAGGGCGTGCCCGGCGTGAGCTTGTCCTCGATCGCCGCATGCGCCTCGCGGTAGCGGCTGTTGCAGAGCAGGATGCGATCCTCGGAATCGAGCAGCACCAGGCAGGCGGGGATGCTTTCGATCGCGTCGATGAGGCGCGCCTGCGCCGCGGCGGCGCGCGCCTCGGCGTTCACCTGCTGCGTGATGTCGCGGCCGATGCCGCGGTAGCCGCGGAAATTGCCCTCGTCGTCGAACATCGGCACGCCGCTGATCGAGATGTGGCGGATGGTGCCGTTGCCGAGCCGCCGCTCGAAGCGGACGTCGCGGAACGGGCGCCGCGCCATCTGCTCGGCGAGGAGCGGCGACCAGTCGATCTTGTCGATGTCGCCGAGGCGGACCTCGGTGATGCGCTTGCCGAGAAAGGCCTCGGCGAGCGGCGCCGAGGGCGCATGCATGTTGTCGGACATGTAGGTGAAGCGGAGCTCCTCGTCGAGCTCCCACACCCAGTCGGAGGCGACCTGGGCGAAATCGCGGAAGCGCTGGCCCTCGGCTTCCGCCGCCAGCGTCGCCGCCACCGCGACGTCCATCGGCTGCTCGGTCATCACGACGGAGGTCTCGGCGGCGCTGGGCTCGCCGGCGCGGGTCAGCTCGACGCGGTGGCGCCGGATTCCGGCGGAGGTGTGGACGAGGAGATCGCCGGAGAATTGTCCGCCGCCCGCCACCTGCTGCCAGATGGCGGCGGCCTCGCGGCGGTTCACCGCATGGGCGACGAAGGCGTTGGTCTCGTCAGCGGAGAGGTTGCGCGCCACCGCATAGAGGGCGCGCGCCTCGCTGTTCTGCAGAAGGATCGCACCGGCCGCGCTCAGCACGCTCACCGCGATGCCGGCCAGCGGCGCCGACGGCTCCGGCTGCGGCAGATCGCGCGGCGTCCGCCTGCGATAAGACTGTACGCTCATCCATCCTCCCCAGCGGGGCGCCGCCTGCGCGATTCCCGGGCACGCAGAATGCGGTTAAGGCCACCGTCGGTTGCGCGGATGGTAGGAACAAATTGGTTAAAAAGCCCTCAGCGCGCGCGTATGCACCGCCTCAGCCCGGGGCGGGGATCATCCGGCCGAGGTTGCGGCCGCCGAAGACGTGGATGTGGAAGTGCGGCACCTCCTGGTGCGCGTCGCGGCCGTGATTGGCCAGGATGCGGTAGCCGCTGTCGTCAAGTCCCTGATCCCGCGCGATCTTTCCGGCCGCGCGGAGCAGCGCCGCGAGCTCCGCATCGCTGCCGCGGGCGGAGAAATCGGCGAGCGAGACATAGGCGCCCTTGGGGATCACCAGGATATGGGCGGGCGTCTGCGGACGGATGTCCCGGAAGGCCAGCACATGCTCATCCTCATGGACCTTGTCGCAGGGGATCTCACCCCTAAGGATACGGGCGAAGACATTGTTGGGGTCATAGGCCAAGGGAGCCTCCGGAAAACGGAATCAGGAGCGGGGGCGGACGGCCTTCTCGGCGAGCCCGGACGTGCCTTCGCGGCGGGTGAGCTCGGCCCAGACCTCGGCGGGTGCGACGCCCGCCGCCGCCCAGAGCACCAGCAGATGATAGAGAAGATCGGCGCTCTCGCCGACGACGCCCGCGTGCCGGCCGGCGGCGGCGGCAAGCGCGGTCTCCAGCGCCTCCTCGCCCAGCTTCTGCGCCGCGCGCTCGGCGCCCTCGCTCAGCAGCTTCGCGGTGTAGGAGCTGGCGGGGTCGGCGTTCCGCCGCCCGTCGATGGTCTGGAACAGGCGATCGAGGGTGGTGCCGTCGGGACTGGCCATGGCGCGTCCTTCCGGGCCTCAGAGTCGCACGGGAATGCCCGCCGCGGCGAGGGCATGCTTCGCATCCTGGATGCGGTAGGTGCCGAAATGGAAGATCGAGGCGGCGAGCACCGCGCTCGCATGGCCGTCGCGCACGCCTTCCACCAGATGCTGCAGCGTGCCGACGCCGCCCGACGCGATCACCGGGATGGTGACGGCGTCGGCGATGGCGCGCGTCAGGCGCAGGTCGAAGCCCTGCTTGGTGCCGTCGCGGTCCATGGAGGTGAGCAGGATCTCGCCGGCACCGGATTCCGCCATGCGCTGCGCCCAGACCACCGCGTTGATGCCGGTCGCCTTGCGGCCGCCGTGGGTGAAGACTTCCCAGCGGCCGGGGCCGGTCTGCTTGGCGTCGATCGCCACCACGATGCACTGGCTGCCGAATTTCTCCGCCGCCTCGCGCACGAACTCCGGCCGCGCCACCGCGGCGGTGTTGATCGAGGCCTTGTCGGCGCCGGCCAGCAGCAGCTTGCGGATGTCCTCCACCTCGCGGACGCCACCGCCGACGGTGAGCGGCATGAAGCAGCGCTCTGCCGTGCGGCGCACCACGTCGAAGAGCGTGGCGCGGTCCTCCGAGGAGGCGGTGATGTCGAGGAAGCAGAGCTCGTCGGCGCCCTCGGCGTCGTAGACCTTGGCATGCTCGACGGGATCGCCGGCATCGACGAGGTTGACGAAGTTGACGCCCTTGACGACGCGGCCGTCCTTGACGTCGAGGCAGGGAATGACGCGGGCTTTCAGCATCGGGCGGCCTCCGCCAGCAGGGCGAGGGCGGCGGCGGGATCGATCCGCCCGTCATAGAGGGCGCGGCCGCAGATGACGCCGGCGATGCCATCGCTCTCGTGGCGGCGGAGCGCGCGCAGATCCTCCAGCGAGGCAACGCCGCCGGAGGCGATCACCGGCGTCTTAAGCCGCCGCGCCAGCGCCGCCGTCGCCTCCACATTGACGCCGGCGAGCGCGCCGTCGCGGTCGATGTCGGTGTAGACGATGGCGGCGACGCCGGCGTCCTCGAACTTCAGCGCGAGCTCGACGGCGTCCATCGTCGAGACCCTGGCCCAGCCCTCGACCGCCACCTTGCCGGCCCGGGCATCGATGCCGACGACGATGCGGCCGGGATGCGCCTTGCACGCCGTCTTCACCAGATCGGGATCAGTGAGCGCCACGGTGCCGAGAATGACGCGGCGGACGCCGCGATCGAGCCAGGCCGCGATGGCGCGGAGATCGCGGATGCCGCCGCCGAGCTGCGCGGGAAGATCGATCGCCGCGAGGATCGCCTCGACGGCCGCCGCATTCACCGCCGCGCCGGCGACGGCGCCGTCGAGATCGACCACGTGCAGCCAGCCGAAGCCCTGCGCCTGGAACTGCCGTGCCTGCGCGGCGGGATCGTCGTTGAAGACGGTGGCCGCCTGCATGTCACCCCTGATGAGGCGCACGCATTTGCCGCCTTTGAGATCGATGGCGGGGAAGAGGATCACGGCTCCGCCTCCGGCGTCAGCGGCTTCCAGAAGAAATGGCCCGCGACCACGCGTCCCTCGACCCGCGCATAGGCGGGGTGGATGCCCCAGCGCCGATAGCCCAGCGCTTCGAAGAAGCGGATCGCCGTCTTCTGCGTCGCACGCAGATCGAGATTCAACACCAGGCCGCCGTGCTCCCGCGCGGTCGCCTCGGCGAGCGTCACCAGCATGCGGCCGAGTCCGCGGTGACGCGCCCAAGGCGCGATGAAGGCGCCGGAGAGGTGGGCGGTTGCCGCCTGCGCCTCGTTCTGCCGCGGCGGCCGCACCAGCAGCGCCGAGCCGGCGATGGTGCCGTCGAGGCGGGCGATGCAGAGATAGCGGTCCGGCACCAGCAGCAGGCCCTTCCAGTGCGCCTCCATGATGTGGCGCGGCGGCGCCTTGAGCCAGCCGAAGCCGCCATCGCCTTCGATGGCGGCGATCGCCGCGTCGCAGAGATCGCCGAGATCGGTGCCGCGGAATTCCGTCACCACCTCAACCGAAGGAGTGCCCATCTCCGGCACGCTCATGGCCGCCACCGCAGGAAATTGGTGATGAGGTGCAGCCCGGTCTTCTGGCTCTTCTCGGGATGGAACTGGGTCCCGGCGAGGTTGTCGCGGCCGACCATGGCGACGATGCTGCCGCCGTAATCGGTGGTCGCCAGCACATGCGCCGGGTTCTGGCACCGGATCTCGAAGGAGTGCACGAAATAGACGTGCTCGCCCTTGGCGATGCCGTCGAGGAGCGGGTGCGCGACCTTCGGCGCGAGCTCGTTCCAGCCCATATGCGGGATCTTGAGCGCGGCATCTCGCGGCCGCATGGCGACGACGTCGCCCGGGATCCAGCCGAGGCCGGCGACGTCCTCGAACTCGCGGCCGCGCGTCGCCATCAGCTGCATGCCGACGCAGATGCCGAGAAACGGCCGGCCGCGCTCGATCACGCATTCGGTGAGCGCCGCCTCCATGCCCTCAACCGCGGCGAGGCCGCGCCGGCAGTCGGCGAAGGCGCCGACGCCCGGCAGCACGATGCGTTCGGCCTTGCGGACCAGGTCGGGGTCGCTGGTGACCACCACCTCGGTGGCGAGGCGCGCCTCAGCGGCGGCGCGGGCGAAGGCCTTTGCCGCGGAGCGGAGATTGCCGGAGCCGTAATCGATGAGGGCCGTGGTCATGATGGTCGTCACCCATGACTTATGCCCCCTGGGCCGTCTTTGCCAGCGTGCCCTTGGTGGAGGGCACGAGGCTCGCCTGGCGCGGATCGATGGCGAGCGCATGCTTCAGCGCCCGCGCCAGCCCCTTGTAGCAGGATTCGACGATGTGGTGGCTGTTGTCGCCGTAGAGATTCTCCACGTGGAGCGTCAGGCCCGCCGACTGCGCGAAGGCCTGGAACCATTCCTTGAAGAGCTCCGTGTCCATCTCGCCGAGCTTCGGCCGGGTGAACCCCACCTTCCAGATCAGATAGGGCCGGTTCGAGGCGTCGAGCGCCACCCGCGTCAGCGTCTCGTCCATGGGAATGAGCGCGTCGCCATAGCGGTTGATGCCGCGCCGGTCGCCCAGCGCCTCGGAGATCGCGCCCCCGATCACGTAGCCGGTGTCCTCGGTGGTGTGGTGGAAGTCGATATGGAGGTCGCCCTCGGCGCGCAGTGCGATGTCGATCAGGCTGTGCCGCGAGAGCTGCTCCAGCATGTGATCGAGGAAGCCGATGCCCGTGGAGATGTCATAGGCGCCGGTACCGTCGAGATTGACGGCGCCGCGGATGCGCGTCTCCTTGGTGTTGCGCTCGACGGTGGCCCGGCGCGCGGCTGGCTTGGACAAGGGATGCTCCTACTGGCCGGGGGCAATGCGGCCATCCGGCGGCCCGACTTCTAGCAAGAAGCTTCGGCCGGCGCCAGCGTTCCGGGCAGGGACGGGGGCCGCCTTGATCCCACGCCCTTCTTTGCTTAAATCCTGCTGCACGGCCCGCGGCCTCCCTCCGGAAAGCCCTTGATGTCCCAACAGAACGACCTGACCTGGCACGGCACGACCATCCTGTCGCTGCGCAAGGACGGCAAGGTGGTGATCGCCGGCGACGGCCAGGTCTCCTTCGGCCAGACCGTGCTCAAATCCAATGCCAGGAAGCTGCGCCGCCTCGGCAATGGCAGCGTGGTGGCGGGCTTCGCCGGCGCCACCGCCGACGCGCTCACCCTCTTCGAGCGGCTGGAGGCGAAGCTGGAGCAGCATCCGGGCCAGCTCTCGCGTGCCTGCGTCGAGCTCGCCAAGGACTGGCGCACCGACCGCTATCTGCGCCGGCTCGAGGCGATGATGGCGGTCGCCGACAAGAACGTGTCGCTGATCCTCTCCGGGACCGGCGACGTGCTGGAGCCCGAGGACGGCATCATCGGCATCGGCTCCGGCGGCAGCTTCGCGATCGCCGCGGCGCGCGCCCTCATCGACCAGCCCGACCTCGACGCCGAGGCGATCGCCCGCAAGGCGATGGCGATCGCCGCCAAGATCTGCATCTACACCAACGAGAACATCACCCTCGACATCCTATGAGCGCCTCTTTCAGTCCGCGCGAGATCGTCTCCGAGCTCGACCGTCACATCGTCGGCCAGGGCGACGCCAAGCGCGCCGTCGCCATCGCGCTCAGGAACCGCTGGCGCCGCCAGCAGCTCCCGGAATCCCTGCGCGAGGAGGTGCTGCCGAAGAACATCCTGATGATCGGCCCGACCGGCATCGGCAAGACCGAAATCGCGCGCCGCCTCGCCAAGCTCGCGCAAGCGCCCTTCCTCAAGGTGGAGGCCACCAAGTTCACCGAGGTGGGCTATGTCGGCCGCGACGTCGAGCAGATCGCCCGCGACCTCGTGGAGATCTCGCTGTCGATGACCCGCGAGCGCATGCGCAAGGAAGTGGAATCCCGCGCCGAGCTCGCCGCCGAGGAGCGCGTCCTGGACGCTCTCGTCGGCAACAGCGCCTCCCCGGAGACGCGGCAGAAATTCCGCAAGATGCTGCGCGAGGGCCAGCTCGACGAGAAGGAGATCGAGATCCAGGTGCAGGAGGGGGCGGGCGCAGGGATGCCGACCATCGAGATTCCTGGCATGCCCGGCGCCCATATGGGCATGGTCAATCTCGGCGACATCTTCGGCAAGGCTTTCGGCGGCCGTACCAAGCCCAAGAAGATGACCGTGCATGACAGCCACAAGGTGCTGATCGACGAGGAGAGCGACAAGCTCCTCGACCAGGAGAAGGTGGTGCGCGAGGCGATCAATGCCGTCGAGCAGAACGGCATCGTCTTCATCGACGAGATCGACAAGATCGCCGGCCGCAGCGACCGCGTCGGCGCCGATGTGAGCCGCGAGGGCGTGCAGCGCGACCTCTTGCCGCTGATCGAGGGCACCACGGTCGCCACCAAGCACGGCGCGGTGAAGACCGATCACGTGCTCTTCATCGCTTCCGGCGCCTTCCACTTGGCGAAGCCCTCGGACCTGCTGCCGGAGCTGCAGGGGCGCCTTCCCATCCGCGTCGAGCTGAAGCCGCTGACCCGCGAGGATTTCCGTCGCATCCTGACCGAGCCCGAGGCGAGCCTCGTCAAGCAGTACAAGGCACTGATCCAGACCGAGGGCGTGACGCTCGATTTCACCGAGGATGCCGTCGACGAGATCGCCAGCCTCGCCGAGGAGATCAATGGCAGCGTCGAGAACATCGGCGCGCGGCGCCTCCACACGGTGATGGAGAAGCTGCTGGAGGAGGTGAGCTTCACCGCCTCCGACCAGCATCCCGGCACCGTGATCAAGATCGACCGCGCTTATGTCCACGGCCGCGTGGCGCCGCTCGCGAAGAACGCCGATTTGTCGAAGTTCATTCTCTGACCGTGGCAAAGGCTCGTGCGAAGGCGAAGCGCAAGAAGAAGCGCCTCCGCCCCATCGATCGCCTGCGAAAGATCTGCCTCGCGCTGCCCGAGGCGGAGGAGCGCGAGACCTGGGAGATCCCGACCTTCCGCGTC
>DATKPX010000057.1:0-2574 GCA_035523855.1 Allostellaceae bacterium | reverse complement strand
AAGCCCGCCGAGATCGTCTTCACCAGCGGCGGCACCGAGGCCAATCATTTGGCGCTCGCCGGCATCGAGGGCCGGCGCCTTTTGGTCTCCGCCATCGAGCATGATTCCGTGCGCGAGGCCGCACCGGGGGCCGCCATCATTCCCGTCACGTCCGCGGGCATGGTCGATCTGACGGCGCTCGAGGCGATGCTGGCGGCGGATCCGCGGCCGGCGCTGGTCTCGCTGATGCTCGCCAACAACGAGACCGGCGTGATCCAGCCGGTGCGCGCGGCCATTGACATCGCGCATCGCCATGGCGCGCTCCTGCACTGCGACGCGATCCAGGCCGCCGGCAAGATTGCCGTCGATATCGGCGCGCTCGGCTGCGATCTCCTCAGCCTCTCCGCCCACAAGCTCGGCGGTCCGCAAGGCGTGGGCGCGCTCTTTGTGGCGGAGAGCATTCATCTGACGCCGGTGCAGCGTGGCGGCGGCCAGGAGCGCGGCCGGCGCGCCGGCACCGAGAATCTGCCAGGCATCGCCGGCTTCGGCGCCGCCGCCCTCGCGGCGCGCGATCTCGTCGCCGCCGCCGGCATCGCGGCGCTCCGCGACGAGGCGGAGGCGCGCCTTCTTGCCGTGGCGCCGGACGCCCGCGTGTTCGGCGCCGAGGCGGCGCGGCTGCCCAACACCCTTTGTATCGGCATGCCCGGCGTTGCCGCGTCCACCCAGGTGATGGCGCTCGACCTCGGCGGCGTGATGGTGAGCGCAGGCGCCGCCTGCTCCTCCGGCAAGGTGCGGCCGAGCCGCGTGCTGGCGGCGATGGGCGCCTCGGCGGAGGACTCCGGCAGCGCGATCCGCATCAGCCTCGGCTGGAGCACGACGGGCGACGACATCGACCGCCTCGTCGACGCCTGGAGCGCGCTCTACCGGCGGACCCGGGAGCAGGCCGCATGAGCGTGATGCCGAAGCCCGCCGCCCTCGCGCGGCCCAATGCGGCGCCGGTCTATCTCGACTACCAGGCGACGACGCCGGTCGATCCCCGCGTGCTCGAGGCAATGCTGCCCTGGTTCACGGAAAAATTCGGCAATCCCGGCTCGATCACCCATGCCTATGGCCGCGAGGCCGCGGCGGCGGTGGAGACGGCGCGGACGCAGCTCGCCGAGATCATCGGCGCCGATCCCCGCGAGATCGTGCTGACCTCCGGCGCCACCGAGAGCAACAACCTCGCCATCAAGGGTGCCGCACATTTCCATCGCGAGAGCCGCGATCATGTGGTGACGCTGGCGACCGAGCATAAATGCGTGCTGGAAAGCGCCAGGGCGATGGAGCGCGAGGGCTTCCGCGTCACCATCCTGCCGGTGGAGGCGAGCGGCCTCGTCGCTCTCGCCACGCTCGCGGCGGCACTCACCGAGAAGACCGCGATCGTCTCGGTGATGGCGGCGCACAACGAGACCGGCGTGCTGCAGCCGATCGCCGAGATCGGCGCGCTCTGCCGCGCGCGCGGCATTCTCTTCCACACCGACGCGGCGCAGGCGGTCGGCAAGATCCCGCTCGACGTCGATGCCATGGCGATCGACCTGCTCTCGATCTCCGGCCACAAGATCTACGGGCCCAAGGGCATCGGCGCGCTCTATGTGCGCCGCCGCCCGCGCGCCCGGATCGAGCCGCTCTTCGACGGCGGCGGGCAGGAGCGGGGCCTGCGCTCGGGCACGCTGCCGACGCCGCTGGTGGTCGGGCTCGGCGCGGCTGCCGCCCTCGCCCGCCAGGAGATGGCGGAGGAGGGGCGGCGCCTCAAGGCGCTCCGCGACCGCGTCCTCGCCGGGCTCCGCGCCGAGCTGCCGGACCTCGTCCTCAATGGCGATGCCGATCGGCGGCTTCCCGGCAATCTCAACTTGGGATTTCCCGGCCTCGGCTCGCTCGAGCTGATGAACGCCTGCCCGGGCCTTGCGCTCTCCACCGGCTCCGCCTGCACCGCGGCGGAGGTGGAGCCCTCCTATGTGCTGCGCGCGATGGGCGTCCCCGAGGACCTCGCGGCCTCCAGCCTGCGGATCGGCCTCGGCCGCTTCAGCACCGAGCAAGAGGTTGATTTTGCTGTGATTGCGCTCTCCGACGCGGCTCGGCGGCTGGCCGGCGCCCGGGTGAAAACCGGGGCCTGAGGCGCCATATATCAGGAGGCCCCGGGGGTTGCGGGTGACCCCCTGGGCATGTATCAAGGGTTCGAATTCAGGAGCTTGAGACCATGGCTTTGAGGCAGGCAATGTCGCTTACCGACGCCGCGGCGGACCGCATCAGGGCGCTGCTGGCGAAGCGCGGCCGACCGGCGGCGGGCATCCGCATCGGCGTGCGCTCGCGCGGCTGCTCCGGCCTCACCTACACGCTGGAATACGCCGACGAGAAGGGCAAGCTCGACGAGGTCGTCGAGGACAAGGGCGTCACCGTCCTGATCGACCCTAAAGCCAGCATGTTCATCATCGGCACCGAGATGGACTACGTCGAGGACAAGCTGCAGTCCGGCTTCACCTTCCGCAATCCGAACGAGAAGGGTCGCTGCGGCTGCGGTGAATCCTTCCACGTCTGAGGCCGCGCGTCTCGCGCGGC
>DATKPX010000056.1:0-5369 GCA_035523855.1 Allostellaceae bacterium | reverse complement strand
CAAGGCGCAGGAGGTCTTCCTCACCGGCACCGCCGCCGAGGTGACGCCGGTGCGCGAGATCGACAAGTACCGCTTCACGCCCGGCACCATCTGCAAGATGATGATCGAGGATTTCGAGACGGCGACGCGCTGCAGCTGAGGGCGCTGCGGCGGCATCCTGCGTCCTTCGACGCGGGCCTGTCGGCCCTTGCTCAGGATGAGGAAGAGGGAAGATGCCGCATTCAGGAGCGCCTCATCCTGAGCAAGCGAAGCGCGTCGAAGGACGCAGGATCGTCGCGCAGCCTGGTGTCTACTCCGCGACCCAGCGCTTCGTCGCCTGATCGTCGCTCGCCTGCGCCTCGACCCAGCGCGGGCCCGAGGGCGTCTCCTCGAGCTTCCAGAACGGCGCCTTGGTCTTGAGCCAGTCGACCAGGAACTCGCAGGCTTCGAAGGCGGCCTGGCGGTGCGCCGAGGCGGTGACCACCAGCACGATGCGCTCGCCGGGCTCGAGCCTTCCGTAGCGATGGATGACCAGCGCATCTTCCAGCGGCCAGCGCTGGCGCGCTTCCGCCTCGATCTCCGCCAGAAGCTTCTCGGTCATGCCGGGGTAATGCTCGAGGGTCATGGCGCCGATTGGCTCGCCGCCGGCGGCGCCGCGCACCACGCCGACGAAGCTGACGATCCCGCCGACGCCGTGCCGGCCGCGCGAGAGCCGGTCGATCTCGGCGCCGACGTCGAAGTCCTCGCGCTGGACGCGGATCATCGCCTCAGCCTCCGGTCACCGGCGGGAAGAGCGCCACCTCGTCGTCCGCCTTGATCGGGTGATCCCAAGGCACGTAGGTGTGGTTGACCGCGACGCGCACCACCGAGGCATCCCTGAACGCATCGGCGAAGCCGGGTCCGCGGCGCTTCAGCCAGTCCAGCAGCGCTCCCACCGTGGCGACGCCGGCCGGCAGCTCGACGGTCTCCTCGGCGATGCCGATCTTGGCGCGCAGCCAGGCGAAATAGAGCAGTTTCATGGCTCTGACCTAGGCTCGGGCATCGTCGATGTCAACGCGAGGGGGGATCGGGCTTGCTCAGGTATCGCGCTTCCGCCTGCGCGACCAGCTCCCGTCTCGAGTGGGCGAGCGCCTCCTCCTCGGTCGGGAATGGGCCCGCGGGTCGGCAGCAGCTGGGCTCGCCGCAGCTATGCAGGATATAGAAGCCCGCTCCCTGCAGAGGACCGCCGGCCGCCCGCATGGCGGCGGAGTCACTGGGCTCGATCCACTGAATGTCCGGATATTGATAGTAGGCCTTCGCCCGCTTGTGAGCGGCCTTCCATTCCTCGGCATCCATATCGTCACCTTGACGCCTTCAGCTGAGACGGTGCCTCGTGGCGGTCACCGCGCCAGGTAGCCGCCATCCACCGCCAGCATATGGCCGGTTACCATCGAGGCGGCGCGGCTCGCCAGGAACAGCGCGGCGCCGACGATCTCCTCCACCTCGGCGACGCGGCCCATCGGCGTCGCGCGCTCGATCTCGGCGCGGACATCGGGCTTCTCCAGCAGCGCCATGGCGAGCTCGGTCTTGACCCAGGAGGGTGCGATCGCGTTGACGCGGATGCCCTGGCGCGCCCATTCCATCGCCAGCGCGCGCGTCATGTTCACCACCGCGCCCTTGGAGGTCTGGTAGGAGACGTTGGGATAGATGCCGCCGGACTGCCCCATGATCGAGGCGAGGTTGACGATGCTGCCCTTGGCGCGCGGCAGCATCAGGCGGCCGGCGGCGCGGGCGCAGAGGAAGCTGCCGGTGACGTTGACGTCCATCACCTTGTCCCAGTCCGCGCGCGGCAGCTCGGTCGCGGGCTTGCGGATGGCGATGGCGGCGCTGTTCACCAGCACGTCGAGGCGGCCCATGCGCTTGGCGAGATCGGCGAAGGCGCGATCCACCTGCGCCTCCTCGCTGATGTCGAGCACGAAGATCTCCGCCCGGCCGCCGGCCTTGCGCACCGCCTCCGCCGCCGCGGTCGCCGCCGTCTCGTTGCGGTCGAGGATGGCGATCGCGGCGCCGACGCGGGCGAAGGTGATGGCGATGGCGCGGCCGATGCCGCTGCCGCCGCCGGTGATCGCCGCCACCTCGTCGTCGAGGCGGAAGCCCGCCAGCGGATTGTCGAGGGAAAGCATCTCGGTCATTCCATCACCTCGCTGAAGGGCAGGAACGGCACCGTGGTGCCGGGGGCAAGATCGGTCGCCGCCTCATCCAGCACGACAAGCCCGTCGGAGTCCACCATGGAGGAGAGGATGCCGGCGCCGTCGCGGGGAAATTTCTGCGCCGTCCAGCCGCCCTCGGGCGAGGCCTCCAGCCGCGCGCGGAGATATTCGCGCCGGCCTTCCTTCTTGCGATAGGCGAAGCCGGCGCGGACGGGAAAGGCGCGCGGCGCCGCGTCGCGGGCGCCGGCGAGACGCAGGATCAGCGGCCGCGCCAGCACCAGGAAGGTCACCATGACGGCGACGGGATTGCCGGGCAGGCCCAGGAGCGGCACGCGGCCGATCTGGCCCATGGCGACCGGCCGGCCGGGCTTGATGGCAAGCCGCCAGAAGTGCAGCCGGCCCAGCGCCTCCACCGCGGCCTTCATGTGATCCTCGTCGCCGGTGGACATGCCGCCCGACGTGACGATGAGGTCGTGGCTCGCCGCCGCCTGCGCGAGCGCGTCCTGGATCGCGTCGAGCCGGTCCGGCAGGATGCCGAGATCGGTGACCGCGAGGCCCAGCCCTTCGAGCAGCGCGCGCAATGTGTAGCGGTTGGCGTCGTAGATGCCGCCCGCCGGCAGCGGCGCGCCGGGCTCGCGCACCTCGTCGCCGGTGGAGAGCAGCGCGACGCGGAGGCGGCGATAGACGTCGAGCCCGGTCAGTCCCAGCGAGGCCGCGAGCCCGATGTCCTGGGCGCGGAGCCGCTGGCCCGGCGCCAGCACGGTGGCGCCGGCCTTGATGTCCTCGCCGGCGCGCCGGCGGTTGGCGCCGCGCTTCAGCCCCGGCGGCAGCCGTACTCTGTCGCCTTCAAGCGTGCAATCCTCCTGCATGAAGACGGTGTCGGGGCCCTCCGGCATCGGCGCGCCGGTGAAGATGCGGATGGCCGCGCCGCGCGTCGCCGCGCGGTCGAGCGGATGGCCGGCGGCGGCGCGGCCGGTCACCGGCAGCACCGTCGCCTCGCCCGGCTTCAGGTCGTCGAAGTGGACCGCATAGCCGTCCACCGCCGCGTTGTCGTGCGGCGGCACGTTGCGGCTCGACACCACAGGCGCCGCCAGGATGCGGCCGCGCGCCGCGGCGAGCGGCACCGTCTCGGACTCCGGCAGCGGCAATGTCCGCGCCTCGATGAGCGCCAGCGCCTCGGCGCCGGTCATCAGCGCGCCGCCGAACGCGAAGCAGTCGTCGCTGAGCTGCGCCATCTCAGGCGGCTCCGGGCGGCGCCGCGTTGGCGAGGATGAAGTCGGCGATGCCCGCGACGTCCGCGAGATCGAGGCGCGGCACGGCGAGGCCGGGCAGCGGCACGTCGGAGGCGACGGCGAGGATCGTCGGGTCCTCGCCGAAGATCATCGGCTTGCCGACCGACGGCCGATGCACCTCGAGGCGCGGATGCGCGTGGCGCTTGAAGCCCTCGACGATCAGCAGATCGACCGGCGTCATCCGCGCCACCAGCTCCTCCAGCGGCGGCTCCGGCGCACCGCGATGCTCGTGCATCAGCGCCCAGCGGCGGCTCGACGCGACGATCACCTCGGTGGCGCCGGATGTGCGATGGACGTAGCTGTCCTTGCCCGGCTGGTCGATGTCGAAGTCGTGATGGGCGTGCTTCATGGTGGAGACCGTGAGGCCGCGGCCGGTCAGCTCCGGGATGAGGCGCGTGACCAGCGTCGTCTTGCCGCTGCCGCTCCAGCCGACGAGCCCGAAGAGGCGCATGGGTGGTGGGCTCCGCTCAGGTCACGCGGCGCGGCTCCGCCGCCGGCGGCGGCGGCGCGGGTCGCGGCGTCGGCGTCGCGTCCATGTGCGACAGCCCCGCGCGGAGATAGTCATATCCGGTGACGAGCGTGAGCAGGGCGGCGATCCACAGCATGAACTCGCCGATATAGCGCACGGGGATCTCGCTGGGGCCGGCGTCGCCCACCAGCAGCACGCCGATCGCCACCATCTGGATTCCGGTCTTCCATTTGGCGAGCCGCGATACCGGCACGCCGACGCGGATCCCCGCGAGATGCTCGCGCAGGCCCGAGACGAGGATCTCGCGCATCAGGATGATGAGCGCCGGCAGCATGGTCGGCTGCGACATGCGGTCGGTCGCGGTCAGCATGAAGAGCGCCGCGGAGACCAGCAGCTTGTCGGCGATCGGATCGAGAAAGCGGCCGAGCTCGGAATGCTGCTGCCAGCGCCGCGCGAAATGCCCATCGAGCCAGTCGGTGATGCCGGCGACCGTGAACAGCGCGCAGGCGACCCAGCGGGCGGTCGGACCCGGCAGGTAGAAGGTGGCCACCACCAGTGGAACCGCCAGGATGCGCGACAAGGTCAGAAGATTGGGCAGCGTGGTCAGCATTAACGATCGGCTCGGGGTGCTCGAGGAGGCGGAACGATCTTAGCCGTCGGCATGAAAATGATCATAAATCTTTTTTGCCACGGTCTTGCTGATGCCCTCGACCTGCTCGAGGTCGGCGAGGCCGGCGCGCGAGACGCTGCGCGCCGAGCCGAAATGCAGCAGCAGCGCCTTCTTGCGCCGCGCGCCGATGCCGGCGATCTCGTCCAGCGGCGAGGCGCCGATCGCCTTGGCGCGGCGCGCGCGGTGGGTGCCGATGGCGAAGCGGTGCGCCTCGTCGCGCAGGCGCTGCAGGTAGTAGAGCACCGGGCTCTTGGGATCGAGGCCCTTGGGCGGTTTCCCCGGCATGAAGAAACGCTCGCGTCCGGCATCGCGATCCGGTCCCTTGGCGATCGCCACCAGCGGCACGTCGGCGATGCCGAGATCCGCCAGCACCTGCTCGGCGACCGCGAGCTGCGCCTCGCCGCCGTCGATCAGCACCAGGTCGGGCCAGGTGCCGGTCTCCCGCGTCGGATCCTCCTTGAGCGCGCGGCCGAAGCGGCGGGTCAGCACCTCGCGCATCATGCCATAGTCATCGCCGGGCGCGATCGGCTGCGCTTCGCTGCCGTCGCCCTCGCTTCGGCCATCGCCACGGATAGTGAACTTGCGATAGGCGTTCTTCTGGAAGCCGTCGGGGCCGGCGACGATCATCGCGCCGACGGGGTAGGCGCCCTGGATGTGGCTGTTGTCGTAGACCTCGATGCGGTCGGGCGGACCCTCGAGGGCGAAGAGCTGCGCCACCTCCTCCAGCAGCTTCAGCTGTGTCGAGCTCTCGGCGAGGCGGCGCGCCAGCG
>DATKPX010000055.1:0-8289 GCA_035523855.1 Allostellaceae bacterium | reverse complement strand
TGATCATTTGCGGGAGGAATGCGGCGTTTTCGGCGTCTTCGGCCATCCCGAAGCGGCAGCCCTGGCGGCGCTCGGCCTGCACGCCCTGCAGCACCGCGGCCAGGAGGCGGCGGGCATCGTCGCCTTCGACGGCGAGCAGTTCCACGCGCACCGCGGAATGGGCCACGTCGGCGATATCTTCGCCTCCAAGGAGGTGATGGCGAGCCTGGAGGGCCATTCCGCCCTCGGCCATGTGCGCTATGCCACCACCGGCGAGGTGGCGATGCGGAACGTGCAGCCGCTCTTCGCGGATTTCGAGTTCGGCGGGCTCGCGATCTGCCACAACGGCAACCTCACCAACTCCTATCATCTCCGCCGGCAGCTGGTGCGCCGCGGCAGCCTCTTCCAATCGACCAGCGACACCGAGGTGATCGTCCACCTCATCGCCACCAGCCTCAAGGACACCGTCGAGGACCGGATGGTGGAGGCGCTGCGCCAGGTGGAAGGCGCCTATTCGCTGGGCGCGCTGGCGCAGAACGGCCTCATGGGCGTGCGCGATCCCCTGGGCGTCCGGCCGCTGGTGCTGGGGCAGCTCGGCGAGGCCTGGATCATCGCCTCGGAGAGCTGCGCTCTCGACATCATCGGCGCCGAGTTCGTGCGCGACATCGAGCCGGGCGAGATCGTCACCATCGACGCGCTCGGCGTCCACTCCACCAAGCCCTTCGTCAAGGCGCGCAGCCAGCGCTTCTGCATCTTCGAGCACATCTACTTCGCCCGGCCCGACAGCATCGTCGAGGGCACCAGCGTCTACGAGGCGAGGAAGCGCATCGGCGCCGAGCTCGCCCGTGAGAATCCCATCGCGGCGGACATCGTGATCCCGGTGCCGGATTCCGGCGTGCCGGCGGCGATCGGCTACGCCCAGGAGTCCGGTCTCCCCTTCGAGCTCGGCATCATCCGCAACCACTATGTGGGCCGCACCTTCATCGAGCCGACCGACCAGATCCGCCATCTCGGCGTGAAGCTCAAGCACAACGCCAACCGCGCCAACCTGCAAGGGAGGCGCGTCGTGCTGGTGGATGATTCGATCGTGCGCGGCACCACCTCCACCAAGATCGTCGAGATGGTGCGCAGCGCCGGCGCCAGCGAGGTGCACATGCGCATCTCCAGCCCGCCGACGACGCATTCCTGCTTCTACGGCATCGCCACGCCGGAGCGCGACCAGCTCCTGGCAGCGCGCTACGACGTCCGCGCCATGGGCCGCTTCATCGGCGCCGACAGCCTCGCCTTCATCTCCATCGATGGCCTCTACCGCGCCATGGGCGAGCCCGGCCGCGATCCCGCCGCGCCCAAGTTCTGCGACGCCTGCTTCACCGGCGACTACCCGATCGCGCTCACCGACCACGAGGCGGGCAAGGTCTCGATCCAGCTGTCGCTGCTCGCCGAAACGGCGTGACCGTCGGCGGAGGGCGGCTTCAGGGCCGCATCGCCCTGGTCACCGGCGCGTCGCGCGGGCTCGGTGCCGCCATCGCCCGGCGCTTCGCCGCCGAGGGCGCCCATCTCATCCTGGTGGCGCGGACGCAGGGCGGCCTCGAGGAGCTCGACGACGAGATCCGTGCCGCCGGCGGCACCGCGGCGACGCTGCTTCCCCTCGACCTCCGCGACTTCGACAAGATCGACCAGATGGGGGCCGCGATCCATCAGCGCTTCGGCCGCCTGGACGTGCTGGTCGGCAATGCGGCGACGCTGGGCCGGCTGTCGCCGATGGGGCATTTCGAGCCCACGGGCTGGGGCGAGGTGATGGCGCTCAACCTCACCGCCAACTGGCGGCTCATCCGTTCCCTCGATCCGCTGCTGCGGGTCTCCGAGGCGGGCCGCGCGATCTTCGTCACCTGCGCCGCCGCCCGCGACCTCGAGCCCTATTGGGGCGCCTATGCCGCCAGCAAGGCGGCGCTCGAGGCGATGGTGCGGATCTATGCGGCCGAGCTCGGCCTCACCAAGGCGACGGCCAACCTGGTCGATCCCGGCATCATGGGCACCCGGCTGCGCAAGCAGGGCTTCCCCGGCGAGGACGCGGCGACGCTGTCGACACCCGAAAACGCCGCCGGGATTTTCGTGACCCTGGCCGAGGCGCGCTCGACCGGAAACGGTGAGCTTCTGAGGGCAACCGCCTGACCGCTCCGCGGGCGTGGCAACTTTCGGCCCGCTGCTACTTTCCGGCCGCTTCGCCGTTATGTCCCCGCTGCGCCACTCACGGCAGGCAGCAGGAGGATTTGATGCGCTTGATGGCAATCATCGGCCTGGTCCTGGTGGTGCTCGGCATCATCGCCCTCGTGGTGCAGGTCATTCCCGTGCACCACAAGGAGCAGGTGGCGAAGATCGGTCCGCTCACGGCGTCGACGGACAAGGAGACCGATTACTACGTGCCGCCCTATGCGGCGATCATCGCGGTGCTGGCGGGCGGCGGCCTGGTCTATGCCGGCATGCGGCGCACCTGACCTCACGCATCTTCAGCTTCACGCACCTTCTGGATCCGCGGCGGGTTCTTCCCGCCGCGGAATATTTATGGACAGCTAGCTAGGCCGCGACCGACTGCCAGAAGCCCGGCAGCTCCGCGGCCGCGCCGCTGAAGCGGTCGCGGTCGCAATGCATGCCGGCGACGGGCTGCGGGTCGACGCCCGCCGAGCCGTCCGTCCATTGCCAGAAGGTCCATTTGCTCCAGCCCACCGGCAGCACCGGCGCCGGTCCGTATTGGGCGATCCAGAGCGGGCAGTTGACCAGCACGGGATCGGCATGGCCGTTCAGCAGGTCCTTGAGGAAATGGCCGGCATAGAGCACCGGCCATTTGCCGATGCGGTCGTGGATCAGCGTGACGAAGGCGCGCGCCTCCTCCAGCGTCATGCTGGGGCCGGCGTTGTTGCCCTCGAAATCGAGGGTGAGCAGCTCGCCGGCGCGCGGCCCCACGGTGCGCAGATAGAAGTCCGCCTGCGTGCCGCCATCCTCGCCGGTGCCGAAATGATAGGAGCCGAAGCGAAGCCCGGCATCGAGCGCCTTGCCGCGGTTGGTGCCGAAGTTGGGATCGACGAAGCCGGTTCCCTGCGTCGCCTTGTGCACGACGCCGGCAATACCTTCGCGGGCGATCGCCGCGAAGTCGATGTTGGTCCCGTTGTGGTGCGAGATATCGATGACTGCATCGAACATGGCGTCCTCCCTGGGCTGGCGATGTTCCGAAGATGCAGGCGCTGCCGATCGACCTCCCTCGATCGAGAGTCGAAGCCTAGTCGCGGCGCAGCGGCGCGGCCTGTGAGCCGCTTCACACCGCCGCCTATTCCTTCTCGGCGTATGGGTTCTTGCCGCCGCGCAGCATCATGCGGATCGGCACGCCCGGGAGATCGAACTCCTCGCGCATGAGATTGACGAGGTAGCCGCGGTAGGTCGCCGGCAGCTCGCCGGGCTTTGAGGCGAAGAGCGCGAAGGTGGGCGGCCGCGTGTTGGCCTGGGTCATGTAGCGGATCCTCAGCCGCCGGCCGTCCACCAGCGGTGGCGGGTGGCGCGCCTGCGCCGCCTCGAGCCAGCGATTGAGCACCGGCGTCGCGATGCGGCGGTTCCAGGCCTCATGCGCCGCGAAGACCGCCGGCATCAGCTTGTCGATGCCGCGTCCCGTGCGCGCCGAGAGCGTCACCACCGCGAGGCCCTGCAGCTGCGGCAGCGAGATCTGCAAGCGGTCGCGGAGCTTCTCCAGCGCCTTGGGCTTGTCCTCGATCAGGTCCCATTTGTTGACAGCGATCACCAGCGCGCGCCCCTCCTCCTCCACCATCCGCGCGATGGTGAGGTCCTGGCGCTCCAGCATCGCCTCGGCGTCGAGCACCAGCACCACCGCCTCGGCGAAGCGGATCGCCCGCAGCGTCTCGCCGACCGAGAGCTTCTCGAGCTTCCCTTCCACCTTGGGCCGCTTGCGCATGCCCGCGGTGTCGATGAGCCTGACCGGCCTGCCCTTCCAGCGCCACTCCACCGCGATGGCGTCGCGGGTGATGCCGGCCTCGGGCCCGGTGAGCAGGCGCTCCTCGCCGATGAGCCGGTTCACCAGCGTCGACTTCCCGACATTGGGCCGGCCGACGATGGCGAGCTGCAGCGGCTTCTCTGTCTCCGGTGCCGCGTCCTCCGCCGCCTCGCTCTCGGCGCGATCGACGTGGGGGCGGAGCGCGTCGTAGAGATCGGACATGCCCTCATTGTGCTCGGCGGAGATCGGGATGGGGTCGCCGAGGCCGAGCGCATAGGCCTCGAGAATACCCGCGTCGGACTTGCCCTCGGCCTTGTTCACCACCAATAAGGTCGGCCGGTTGCGCCGGCGCAGCCAGTCGGCGAAATGGCGGTCAAGGGGGGTGACGCCGGCGCGCCCATCGATCAGGAAGAGCACGGCGTCGGCGCGATCGAGCGCCTGCTCGGTCTGGCGCTGCATGCGCGCGGTCAGGCTCTCCGCGTCGCCCTCGTCGAGGCCGGCGGTGTCGAGGACGCGGAAGCGGAGATCGCCCAGGCTCGCCTCGCCCTCGCGCCAGTCCCGCGTCACGCCGGGCTGATCGTCGACGAGCGCCAGCTTCCGCCCGACCAGACGGTTGAAAAGGGTCGACTTCCCGACATTGGGACGGCCGACGATGGCCACCGTTGCGGTCATGGCGCGCTCGGTATCGGGGCCGCTCCTCGCCTAGCGGTAGGCGATGAGATCGGCGTCCTGGGTCAGAATATAGAGGGTGTTGTCGGCGAGCACCGGCGCGATGAAGCTGCCGTCGGAGAACTCGATGCGGCCGAGCGCCTCGCCGGTATAAGGCGAGACCGAGACCGCCTCGCCGTCCGACGCCAGCACGATCAGACGGTCGCCCGCCAGCACCGGGCCGGTCCATTCGAGGGCGCCCTTCTTCTTCTTCTCGTCGTCGTAGCGCGGCAGGTCGAGCACCCATTTGATGCGGCCGTCGCGGCGGGTGAGGCAGACCAGCGAGCTGTCATTGGTGAGGACGTAGATGTACTCGCCGGCGACCCAGGGGCTGTAGGAGCCGCCGATGTCCTGCTCCCAGACGCGGTCGCCGGTGCGCAGGTCGATCGCCACCATGCGGCCGCTGTGGCTGATGGCGAAGACCATGCCGTGATCGATGATCGGCCGGCCGCGGATGTCCGCGAGCGCCGTCATCGCGTCGAGGCTGCGGGCGGTGGCGAGGTTGTCGCTCCACAGCACGCGCCCGTTCTCGGTGCGGAGCGCGAAGATCTCGCCGGAGGAATAGGCGACGGCGACGATGTCGCCTTCGACCGCCGGGCTGGCGCCGCCGAGGAGGCCGGCGGTCTCCGGCAGGCCGCTGTGCGACCACAGCACGTGGCCGTCGTCGGCGGCCAGCACCTCGAGCTGGTTCTCCACCGTCACCGCGAAGACGCGGCCATCCGCCACCGTCGGCGGCGAATGGATCGGCGCCGGCACCGCGTGGCGCCAGACCACCTTGCCGGTGGCGGCGTCGAGCGCCAGCACCTCGGCATAGCCGGTCGTCACATAGACGCGATCGCCGAGCGAGGCGACGCCGCCGCCGAAGGCGCCGTCGCGGGCGCCGTCCGGCTGCGGATCGAAACGCCAGATCCGGCTGCCGGTCTTGGCATCGAGGGCGGTCACCTCGGTCGAGGCGTCCATGGCGAAGACGCGGCCGTTGGCGATGACCGGCGAGGCCATCACGTTGCCGTAGCGGGAGTCGCCGTCGCCGACGCTGCGCGACCACTGGCGCTGCACGTTGTCGCCGAGCGCCAGATGCTGCATCGCGTGGTCGGGATAGCCCCCGGCCTCCGGCCAGTCGGCGTTGACCACCGGCCGCGGGAGCTTCACCTGCACGTCCTTGATCGAGGGATCCGGCTGCAGCTGGCTCGCCAGGTTCAGCACCGAGATGCGCTTGCCCGGCAGCGGCGTCTTCGGATCGCCGGAGAAGAGATCGTCGATGGTGTCGCAGCCGACCAGGGTCAGCGCGACGAGCGCCGCCGCCAGTCCGAGAAGCCGTCGCGTCCGCTGCATCCGCGTCAGGCCGCCAGCGCCGCGACCATCTCGGCCGCCCGCGCGCGCATGCCCTGCGGCGCGGCGAGGTCGTCGGCTAGCTTCTGATAGTCCGTGCGCGCCGCCGCCCGGTCGCCCGCCTTGAGATGCGCGATCGCCGTCACCTCGATGGCCGAGGAGTGCCAGGGATTCTTCGCGTCGGTGATTGCCGCCATGCGGTCGATGATCGGCTGCGCGTCGCTGGTGTCGAGCGCCTGCAGGCCCCAGAGCACGGTGGCGAGATCGCGGTAGAGCGGATCGACCGAGCCGTCCTTGGCGATGGCGTCATAGGCAGCGATCGCCGCCGTCTCGTCGCCGGCGCGCGCCCGCAGCGCCGCCGCCTCGAAGCGCGCCAGCACGGCGCGGCCGGCATGGGCATCGCCGGCGAGCGCGGTGAGCGCATCCGCCGCCTCGGCATATTTTCCCGCCCGTGCCTGGTCGAGAGCGGCAGCGTATTTCACGCCCTCGGCGTCGCGCTGCTGCTGGTCGTGATAGCGCCAATAGCTGTAGGCGCCGCTGCCGGCGACGATCAGAACCGCTGCGGCCGCCACGACATACTGGTAGCGCTTCCACAGCCGCAGCAGACTGTCGCGGCGTACTTCCTCATCGACTTCCTGAAAGACGTCACTCACCAAAACACCCCGGTCCAAAACGGCCGCTACCATAGCGACTCACCTCCAAAGAGGCAAACCGCCCCCCGATATTCCCGGCAAAGACGCAATGGCATGCCCGCCCGGCCGACCGGGCTGCGCCGCGTTGCTCCCGCATGCTGCGAATCGTGGCCGACCTACAAAAAGACCACAGCGGTGGGCGGGCGGCACTGGACGCGCGGAAAGAAATCGTTAACACTATTTCTATGAACGCGGTCGATTCAGAGTCCTGAGAAGGGGGCGGCGAATGGGAACGCTGTACCGCCTCCACGACGCCAGGCGCAAAGCCAGGACCGTTTTCTTCAGCCGCCCGGAACTCAACCAGCTCCTCTCGCTCTACAGCCGCCAGGTCATGCGCGGCGAGTGGCGCGACTACGCCATCGACCAGCATGAGGGCGCGGCGTTCTTCTCGGTGTTCCGCCACACCCACGAGCGGCCGCTCTACACCGTCGCCAAATTCGCGCCGGGCGCCAGCCGGCACGGTCTCTACGCCATCGTCAGCGGCCCGCAGATCCTGGCCGGCGGCGGCTCGCTGCCGGATATCCTCAACAAGCTGCAGCGCATGCTGCCGGCGGCGCGCCCGGTCGACCTCGAGCGCTATCGCTAACCTTCCGGCGGCTGCGCGTCGGCGCCGGGATAGGCCTGCTGCATCTTTCCCAGCACCTCGTCCACTTTGAGATCGCCGGCGCCGGGCTCGCGCAGGAGCTCGACATCGATGCTGGCGCGCGCCTGGACGCGGGCATAGGGACTCGGCGGCGCGAAATAACCGGCGTCGTAGGCGGTGCCGAAGGGCGGCCCATGGTGGTTGTGGAAGATGTCGGTGCCCGGGCCGAAGGGCGCGTAGAAATTTGAATCGTAATAAGCGGGCTGAGCGACGGTATCGACATCCGCCTGCCGGCTGGTGACGCGGAGGCCACCATAGCCGCCGGCGCGGGCAAGCTGCGCCGCGCGCCAGAGCGCGAAATCATAGGCCTGGCTGCGCGCCGCCTCGGAGGCCTGGCTGCGGTCGCCGGTGTAGCTCAGCGTCAGATGCGAGGGGCCCACATAGCTGACGCTGTAGCGCCCGTCGCCGAGCGGCTTCTCGGCATAGCCGTAGAATTTCGCCTGATCGATCGGCGACAGCAACGGCAGGTCCGGCCCGGCGCAGCCCGCCAGCAGAAGGAGTGCCACCGCGAGGCCGGGCATCCCTGGGAACGAGGCCATGTCCACCTCCCGTCGGGCCAAGCGCCCGCTCAGGGAGATATGTGCATGCCCGAGCGGCGGCGCTAGCGCCGGCTCCGCTCCAGCAGCGCCTCGATCCCCTGCCCCATCGCCAGCAGATGCCGGTCGTCGCCGTGGCGGCCGACCACCATGAGCCCCACCGGCGCCTCGCCGGGCGGCTCGATCGGCAGCGTGAGCGCGCAGCGGTCCATGAAGTTGATGAAGGCGGGATTGCGCAGGATCTTGGCGTTGAGGCGCCAGAAATCATCGTCCTTGGCGAAGGCGGCGATCGGCGGCGCGGTCATCGCCAGGGTCGGCAGGATGAGGGCGTCAACGTCAGCCGCCTCGCGATCGACAGCGGCGATGAACTCGGCGCGCTGCTGCAGCAGGCGGATGTAGTCGACC
>DATKPX010000054.1:0-10138 GCA_035523855.1 Allostellaceae bacterium | reverse complement strand
CTGCGCTGGGCGAGGCGCCATTCCGCCATGGCGAGGGCCGCGTCCGCCGCCTTCACCATCGCGAGCTGGGCGGTGATCTCGTCGCGGCGCCCCATCGGCGCCCGCGCCTGCGCCAGCGCCGCAGTGGCGGCGTCGAGCTTGGCCTTCGCCGAGAGAAAGTCGGCGCGGCGCTGGTCAAGCTGCTGCGCGCTCACCGCCTGGAAGCCGAAGAGCCGCTGATCGCGGTCGAGATCGCTGCGGGTACGGCTGAGGCTCGCCTGGGCGTCGGCGAGATTGGCGCTGGCCTGCTCGATCTCGGTCGGCTTGCCGCCGGCCTCGAGATTGGCCAGCTGCTGCTGCGCCTGCGCCAGCTGGCGCTCCGCCTGGTCGCGCGCCGCCTGCTCCTCGGTCGCGTCCTGGTCGAAGAGCGGCGCGCCGGCCGCCACGTCGTCGCCGCGCGCGACCCGCACCGCGATGAGGCGCCCGGCCTCGATCGGCGCCACCTTGACGAAATCGGCGTCGGCGTAGCCCTGCCAGCCGGTCGGCGCGGCGGCATGGTGCTGCGACCACCAGAGCCAGCCGATGGCGCCGCCCAGCACCAGAAAGACGATGATCAGCAGTCGCACGCGCGTACCCCTCGCAAACGAGGAAACCGGCCGGAACTCCGCTTGGCAATTAGGATACGATACAGTATCGTATTTAAATTGCAACCGGCAGGGCGGCGGGATGGCGGCGAGGAAGGCGCGCGGGGGCGAGCGGAAGGCGGGACCCGGCCGGCCGCGCAGCGCCGCGGTCGAGCAGGCGATCCTGCGCGCGGCGCTGGCGCTCTTCATCGAGCGCGGCCTCGCCGGCGCCAGCATCGAGAAGATCGCGCGCCGCGCCGGCGTCGCCAAGACCAGCATCTACCGCCGCTGGCAGAGCCGCGACGCGCTGCTGGCGCAGGCGATCGAGACCGGCCGCAACGAGAGCGCGCCCGCCTACACCACCGACGCGGTAGCGCAGGCCTCGGCGGCGGATTTCGTCCAGCTGCTGCTGGGCGCCGGCGACATCATGCTGCGGCCGAGAATGCGCAAGCTGGTGACCAGGCTCATCGGCTCGATCTCGGATCACCCGCACCTGCTGGAGACCTACCGCGAGACCTATTTCCGGCCGCGGCGGCGCGCCCTCGAAGGCGCGCTCAGGCGCGTGCAGGCGGCGGGCGCAATCCGTCCCAACGCCGATATCGAGAGCCTTGCGGACATGCTCGCCGGCGCGCTGATCTACCGGCTGGTGCTCGACTACGATCCCGGCGACACGCCGGCGACGCTGCGCGACTACCTGCTGCGGATCCTGCGCACCGCGGGGATCGATCTCGCCCGCGCGAAAGGCGCTTGAGCTAACCGCTGTTCGCGCGATCGGGATCGATGGCGCGGAGCACGAACGCCTCGATCCAGGGGATGTACTCGCGCCAGAGCGCTCGCAGCGCCGCGATCGGCTGGTCCGCCGCGTCGACCCGCAGATCGACCAGCGGGAAGGCGTATTCGTGCGCGACCTCGAGCACCGCCGAGCGCACCGGCACCGGCTCGCCGCCGGCCGCGAGCCCTGCCTCGATGGCGGTGAGCAGCCGCTCGGCGAGGTGACCCTCCGGGTGCGCCTCGAAGGCGGCGGTCATCGCCGGCACCACCTTCGCGTCCGCCAGGATGTTGCCGACGGCGACGCAGTCGCGCCCATGCGCCTCGCCGAGCTCCGGCATCACCTTGCCGCCGGAATATGCGGCCGTGCCGCCGGCCGCATCGATCACCGCCAGCTGCCGCCACTCGATGCCGGTGCCGGAGGCGACGAGGGCGTCGCGCGCCTGCTGGGCGCCGCAGCCGGAGGCGAGGAGATCGAGGCCACGCTGTCCCAGGCGCGGGTCGGTGACGTGCTGCGTCAGCACCGCGCCCACCTTGGCGCGGACGAAGGGCACGCGGGCGCCGACGGCGATGCTGGAAGTGGCGACCGCGGCGCCGAACTGTCCGGTGCGCGCGCAGCGGCCGATGATGGAGAAGGTCATGCGGGTTCCCTCGGCGCTAAGCGCGGTTAGGAGGCGTAGGCCGGCTCCTCGGCGTCGAGCATCGCCTTCATCGCCGCGAAGTGCAGCTCGGCGTTGACGGCTTCCACCAGCCCGAACTGCTCGTGGGTGAGGCGCGCCATCTCGTGGGACATCACGCTGAGCGGCCGCCCGGTCTGCATCGCCAGCACCTGCACCTGGGCGGCGCGCTCAAGATAGTAGAAATCGTCGAAGGCCCGCTCGACGCTGGTGCCGACCACGATGACGCCGTGATTGGCGAGGAAGAGGATCTGCTTGTCGCCCATCGCCGCCGCCATGCGGTCGCCCTCGTCGGTGGCGACGGCGATGCCGTTGAAGTGGTCGTCATAGGCGATCCGGCCATAGAAGCGGGTCGAGTTCTGATGCACCATCTCGAGCCGGCCGCCCGTGATCGCAGTGAGGGCGGTGGAGTAGGGCGCGTGCAGGTGCAGCACCACCTTGGCCGACGGGTGCTTGATGTGCATCCGCGTGTGGATCGAGTAGCCGGTCATCGGCGGCCGGCCGGTGCCCTCCAGCGTCTTGCCGTGCTCGTCGATGACGATCAGGCTGCTCGCGGTCATGCGCTCGAAGTGAGTGCCCTTGGGATTGATCAGGAAGCGCCCGCCGGACAGCATCATCGAGAAATGATTGCACACGCCTTCATGCATGTTGAGCCGCGCGGCGCAACGGAAGGCTGCGGCGAGGTCGATCCGCGCCTGGATCGTCTCCTCCCTGTTGTCGCGGGCGAGGGGCGGTGGTTGGGTCACGCGGGCGATCTCCGGTCTCGATGGAAGCGCTCGTCTCCAGCTTACAAGAATCCGCGTCCGAGGGAATGCGCGAGCGCGCGTCCCGCTTATGCGCTGGATCATCCCTCATCCGCGGATCATAATTCGCCGCGGCAGGACCACGGAGCAGCGCGTCAGGGCAGGCGAAACGACGCCGTCGCGCCGCGACGTCCGCCGCTGGGGACAAAATCCGGGAGGTATTCCAATGATAGACCCAAGACTCTTGCAGGACCCGTCGCGCTATTCCCTTAATCGGCGTGACGTGCTGAAGGGCGGCGCTGCCGGCATGGCGGCGCTTGCCGCGTCCTCGTTGCCGTTCCGCGCCTTTGCCGCGCAGACGATAACCGTGGCCGATCCCGGCGGCGCCTGGTCGCCCGCCTGCGACGCCGCCTTCGTGAAGCCGTTCGAGAAGGAGGCCGGCGTCTCGATCAATCACATCGCCCGCCAGCATTACCCCAGCGTCGAGATCAAGGCGAACGTCGAGACCAAGTCCTATACCTGGGACGTGGTGATCGCGACCGACGCCGACGTCTACGAGCTCGCGCCGCAGAACCTGCTGGAGCCGCTCGACTGGAGCGGCGAGGACATGGGCCAGATCATGGCGGAGGCGAAGCAGCCCGGCTGGATGGGCAGCGATCTCTACTGCACCATCATCGCCTATCGCAGCGACAAGTACGGCAAGAACGGGCCGCAGAGCTGGGCGGATTTCTGGAACGTCGAGAAGTTCCCCGGCCGCCGCGCCATGCACAAGCATCCGATCGACATGCTGGAGGTGGCGCTGCTCGCCGACGGCGTGCCGAAGGACAAGATCTATCCCATCGACATGGACCGCGCCTTCAAGAAGCTCGAGCAGATCAAGAAGCACGTCGATGTCTGGTGGACCGGCGGCGCGCAGACCACCGAGATGCTGCAGAGCGGCGAGGTCGACATGATGCCGACCTGGAACGGCCGCGCCCAGGTGGTGATCGACGCCGGCAAGCCGGTGGAGATCGTCTGGAACCAGGGCATCTATGCGCTCGAGGGCTGGGTGATCCCGAAAGGCGCGCCGCAGGCGGAGATCGGCAAGAAGTTCATCAAGTTCTGCGCCAACGCCAAGCGTCAGGCGGAGTTCGTCTCCTCGCTGCCCTACGGGCCGACCAATCCCAAGGCCTACGACTACATCCCGAAGGACCGGGCGAAGTTCCTGCCGACCGCGCCCGACAACTTCAAGCTGCTGATGCAGTCGAGCACCGAGTGGTGGGGCAAGAACAAGGCGCAGGCGATCGAGCGCTTCGAGGCCTGGCTGCTCGCCTGATCGGGAGGGACGGGGACGGGGCGGCGCGGCCGGGGGTGGCCGCGCCGTCTTTCGTAGGGGCTGGACGGCATCGCGTCCTTCGGCGCGCTCCCGCTGGCCGCTTGCTCAGGATGAGGTGGCTTTCTGCATGCCATGCTCGATGGTCCTCATCCTGAGCCGGCGCGAAGCGCCGAGTGCAAGGACGCAAGCGGCTCGCGCAGCCGATCGATGATGGCGTAGGGGAAGACGTGGCGGCGAAGACCAAGCTCTCGATCCGGGACGCGACCAAGCATTATGGCTCGGTGACGGCGCTCGCCGGCGCCACCCTCGACCTCGCCGAGGGCGAGTTCCTGACGCTGCTTGGCCCCTCGGGCTCCGGCAAGACCACGCTTCTGATGATGGTGGCGGGCCTGGTGGCGCCGAGCGGCGGCGAGGTCTGGATCGACGGCGCGCTCGCGACCTACGCGCCCCCCAACAAGCGCGACATCGGCATCGTCTTCCAGAACTATGCGCTCTTCCCGCATTTGACGGTGGCGGAGAACATCGCCTTCCCGTTGGAGATGCGCCGCATGGCGGCGGCGGAGATTGCCGCCGAGGTGAAGCGCGTGCTGGAGATCGTGCGGCTGCCGCACGTGGCGGGCCGCTTCCCGCGCGAGCTTTCCGGCGGGCAGCAGCAGCGCATCGCCCTCGCCCGCTGCATGGTCTACCGGCCCTCGATCATCCTGATGGACGAGCCGCTAGGCGCCCTCGACCGCCAGCTCCGCGACCAGATGCAGCTCGAGATCAAGGACCTGCACGGCCGGCTCGGCATCACCGTGCTCTACGTGACGCACGACCAGGAGGAGGCGATGGCGATGTCCGATCGCATCTGCCTGATGAACAACGGCCGCATCGAGCAGATCGGCACGCCGCAGGAGCTCTATTTCCGCCCGCGCAGCGTTTTCGTCGCGCAGTTCCTCGGCGAGTCCAACATCTTCGACGCGACGGTGCGAGAAGCGGGCAGCGATCTCACGCTCGCCGGGCCGGCCGGCCTCGCGATCCGCGCCCGCGGCGAGGCGGCGCGCAACGAGGCGGTGAAGGTGGTGCTGCGGCCGGAGCGGCTGCGGCTCCTGGGTGCCGGCGAGTCCGCCGATAACACCGCCTCGGGCACCCTCAAGGAGACGGTGTTCGCCGGCGGCGTCACCCGTTATTTCGTCGCGGTGTCGGGCGGCCTCACCCTCTCGGCGAAGCAGCTCAGCCCGGGCGGCGAGGCGGAGCCGCGGATCGGCGATACGGTGCGTCTCGGCTGGGGCGCCGAGCACACGCTGGTGCTGCGCGGCGGCGCGCCATGAGCGTCGCCTCCGCCGCCGCCGTGCGGCCGCCGCTCGGCCATTCGGCGCTGATCCGTGCCTGGCCGCTCTATCCGCTGCTGCTGCTGGTGCTGGCGCTCTTCGTCTATCCGGTGGCGCAGATCCTGATCCTCAGCCTCTTCGATCCCTCGGGCGCGCCCTCGATGGCGAATTACACCCGGATCGCCACCACGCCGGTCTATCTGCAGACTCTCCTCATCACCTTCAAGATCGCCGGCTGGACCACGCTCTTCGCGCTGCTGGCGGGCTATCCCGTCGCCTATCTGCTGGCGAATGCAACGGCGCGTCAGCGCGACACCCTGACCTTGCTGGTGCTGATGCCGTTCTGGACCAGCTTCCTGGTGCGCACCTTCGCCTGGATGATCCTGCTCGGCCGCAACGGCGCGGTGAACCGGCTGCTGATGGCGCTCGGCATCACCGACGCGCCGGTGGCGCTCATCTACAACTTCACCGGCGTGATGATCGGCATGGTGCATGCGATGATGCCGCTCGCCATCATGTCGATGCTGTCGGTGATGCAGAGCATCGACACCAACCTGGTGAAGGCGGCGCGCACCTTGGGCGCGCGGGGCGGCCAGGCTTTCTGGCGGATCTATTTCCGCCTTTCCCTGCCGGGCCTCGCCGCGGCGGGCCTGCTGGTCTTCATCACCGCGCTGGGCTTCTTCATCACGCCGGCGCTGCTGGGCGGCCGGCGCGAGACCATGATCTCGCAGACCATCATCGTGGCGGTGCAGGAGCTGATGAACTGGCGCTTCGCCGGCGCGCTCTCGGTGGTCCTGCTGGCCGCCGCCGGCCTGGTCTTCTACCTCTACGACCGGCTCCTCGGCATGTCGACGCTGTCGGGTGGCGCTGCGGCGGCGGATCTCGCCGGCCGCGCCGGCCGCGGCCTCGTCGCCCGCGCCGGCGCCGTCGTCGGCACCGGGGCCATCGTGCTGATGGGGCGTCTCTCGGACCTCGGCGGCGCGCTCTGGGATCGGCTCTTCCCCATCGGCCCCGACCGCCCGCAGCGCGACACCTCCCGCCGGGTGCTCTGGGTGGTCGGCATCGTCGCCATCGCCTTTCTCTGCCTGCCGTCCTTCTTCGTGATCCCGGTCTCCTTCACCTCCGGCAGCTTCATCGAGTTTCCGCCCCAGGGCTTCTCGCTGCGCTGGTACGCCACATATCTCAACTCGCCGGGCTGGGTCGCCGCCACCATCCGCTCCTTCATCGTCGCTTTCCTCACCGCCGGGGTCTCGGCGACGCTCGGCACCGCGGCGGCCTTCGTGCTGGTGCGCCAGCGCCTCGCCGGCCGCACGGCGATCCTCGCCCTCATCATGGCGCCGCTGGTGCTGCCGCGCCTCATCATCGCGGTGGCGCTCTTCTATCTCTATGCGCGGCTCGGCCTCGTCGGCACCATCCTCGGCCTGGTGCTCGGTCACACCATCCTGGCGGTGCCCTATGTGGTGATCACGGTGATGGCGATCCTCAAGACCTACGACGAGCGGCTCGACCACGCCGCCTGGAGCCTCGGCGCCAGCAAGTGGAAGACGCTCACCCGCATCACCCTGCCGCAGATCCGCGGCGGCGTGATCGCGGGCTTCCTCTTCGCCTTCATCACCTCCTTCGACGACCTGACGGTGGCGCTCTTCATCACCGGCGGCAGCACCTCGACCTTGCCGCGCCAGATGTGGAACGACCTGCTGCTGCAGGTGAACCCGACCTTGGCCGCGGTCTCGACGGTGATCCTGGTCTTCGTCACCGGCTTCGTGGTCCTGGCGGAGATGCTGCGCCGGCGCGCCACCGCGAGGACCGGCTGATGCCGCCGGTCCGGATCGCGACGCTGGACGCGCCCGCCGTGCGCCTCACCGTTGACGGCGCCGCGGTCGAGGCGCAGGCGGGCGAGAGCATCCTGGTGGTAGCACTCCGCGCTCGCGGGCGTCTCGACAAGGCCGAGGCGAGCGGCCCGGCGCGCGCGGGCTTCTGCCTGATGGGCGCCTGCCAGGATTGCTGGGTCTGGCTCGGCGGCGGCAGGCGCGTGCGGTCCTGCACCACGCCGGTCGCCGAGGGCATGCAAGTCTGGACCGGCGCGCTTCCGGAGTTCCCGCGCGATGCCTGAGATCGTCATCGTCGGCGCCGGGCCGGCGGGCATCGCCGCGGCGGAAGTGCTGGTGGAGCGCGGTGAACGGCCGGTCGTCCTCGACGAGAGCCGGCGCGCCGGCGGCCAGGGCTATCGCACGCCGGCACCCGGCCTCGCCCTCGACATGGGCGCGCTGCTGGGGAGCGAGAGCGGCAAGTACCGGAGCCTGCACGACCGCTTTGCGGCGCTCCGCGACCGGGTCGACTACCGGCCGGAGACGCTGGTCTGGAACGTCAGCGAGGGCGAGGTCTTCACCCTCTCCGGCGATGTCATCCACGCCGTCCGCTACGACGCGCTGATCCTCGCGACGGGCGCGGTCGATCGCGTGATGCCGGTCAGGGGCTGGCAGCTTCCCGGCGTCTACACGCTGGGCGGCGCCCAGGTGATGCTGAAGGATCAGGGCTGCCTGATCGGCAAGCGCGTGGTGTTCTGCGGCAGCTCGCCGCTGCTCTATCTCGCGGCCCTGCAATACCGGATGATGGACGCGGAGATCGCCGCCGTCCTCGACACCACGCCCTTCGCGCAGAAACTGGCGGCGTTGCCGAAGCTCGCGGCGCATCCGCCCACGATGATCCGCGGTCTCAAATACCTCTGGAAGCTGCGGCAGGATGGCGTGTCGGTGCGCCACGGCGCCCGGCTGCTGGATTTCACCGGCCGCGACGGCGTCGAGGGCGTCCGCTATCGCGATGCCGCCGGCGCCGAGCACAGCCTCCCCTGCGATGCGGTCGCCTTCGGCTTCGGCCTGCGCTCGGAGACCCAGCTCGCCGATCTCGCCGGCTGCGATCTCGCCTACGACCCGGTCTTCCGCCAGTTCCTGCCGAAGAGCGACGCCGACGGCCGCTGCGGCAACGGCGTCTATGTGGCGGGCGACGGCGCCACCATCGGCGGCGCCGATGCGGCGGAGCTGAGCGGCCGGCTTGCCGGCTATGCGCTGCTCGCCGATCGCGGCGTCGCGGTGCCAGAGGAGGAGATCGCTCGGCTCCGGAGCGAGCTCGGCCGCTACCGCCGCTTCCAGCAGGGCCTCGCCACCGCCTTCGCCTGGCCGTCGTCGTGGGCCGGCGAGATCGCCGCCGACGTCGCCGTCTGCCGCTGCGAGGGCGTCACCGCGGGCATGCTGCGCAAGACGGCGCGCGCCGAGTTCGGCGGCAAGGAGATCAACCGCGCCAAGGCGCTCACCCGTGTCGGCATGGGGCGCTGCCAGGGTCGTTTCTGCTCGCTGGCGGCGGGCGAGATCGCCGCCGCGGCGATCGGCCGGCCGCAGGCGGAGGTCGGCCGGCTGCGCGGCCAGGCGCCAGTGAAGCCGCTGCCGATGTCGGCGCGGCTCGCGGAGTGACCCCATGACCACGATCCGGAGCGAGGTGGCGATCGTCGGCGGCGGGTTGATGGGCAGCTGGACCGCCTATTTTCTTCGCAAGCGCGGCCGCTCGGTGACGCTCGCCGAGAAGGGCGTCATCGGCGCCCAGGCGAGCGGCGTCAATTTCGGCAATCTGCGCATCCAGGGTCGGGTGCTGCACCAGCTGCCGCTGTCGCTGCGCGCCCAGGAGCTCTGGGCGCAATTCGAGGCGATCACCGGCGAGAGCTGCGAGTTCACCCCCACCGGCCACATCCGCATCGCCTTCACCGCGGCGGAGGCGGCGGCGCTGGAGGAATACGCCGCCTCGGCGCGGCCGCACGGGCTCGAGCTCGAGCTGCTGGACCAGGCGGCGATGCGGCGCCGGTGGCCCTGGCTCGCGAAGGCGGTCGCCGGTTCCTTCTCGCCGCGGGATGCCGCGGCCAATCCGCGCGTCACCGCGACGGCGGTGGCGCGGGCCGCCAGGGCGCAGGGCGCGCAGATCCTCGACGGGCTCAAGGTGACGAGGATCGAGCGCGCCAACGATCGCTTCCGCCTCGCGACCGAGACCGGCGCCGTCATCGAGAGCGAGGTGCTGGTCAACACCGCCGGCGCCTGGGCCAGTGACATCGCGGGCTGCTTCGGCGAGAGCGCGCCGATCTTCGCCGCCGGTCCCGCCCAGTTCGTCACCGAGGCGGTGCCCTATTTCATGGAGCCCGCGGTGCAGTCGGTGGACGGCTCGGCGATCTTCCGCCAGGTGCCGCGCGGCAACATCGTGGTGGCGGGCTATCCGCGCGGACCTTCCGACGCGGTCGCCAACCGCGCGCCGGTGGCGCCGCGCAAGACCATCGCGCACATGCAGGGCCTCGGCGAGCTGGTGCCCGCGCTGGCGTCCTGCCACATCATCCGCGTCTGGTCCGGCATCGAGGGCTATCTGCCGGACATGCTGCCGGTCATGGGGCCGAGCGCGACCACGCCCGGGCTCTTCCACGCCTTCGCCTTCTGCGGCCACGGCTTCCAGCTGGCGCCCGGCGTCGGGCTGGTGCTGAGCGAGCTCATCGTCGACGGCAAGAGCCCGACCCCGCTCGCCGGCTTCGAGATCACCCGCTTCAAGGCCGCCACCGAGGAAGCGGCCGCGTTCCGCAAGGAATTCGACAGCGCAATGCTGCCGGCGCGGAGCTAGAGTTGCCTGGGCAAGCGACGTTGCGTCCTTCGACGCGCTCCCTCCGGTCGCTTGCTCGGGATGAGGAGACTTTCTT
>DATKPX010000053.1:0-5152 GCA_035523855.1 Allostellaceae bacterium | reverse complement strand
TACGGCTCCTCCAGCGGCTCCACCCGCGACGCGACCCACGTGCTGTCCTTGGTGTTGCACAGCTACGACGCCAAGAAGGATCTCGGCGCCAGCAACCGCGGCGACTTCCGCGACGCGGGTCTCGACAGTCTCATCGAAAGCGCGGTCTTCGGCCTCGACGCCAGCCGCGAGGCGAAGCTCAAGGTGGCGATGGCCAAGGGCATCGAGCTCGGCGCCGCCATCCCGCTCTACAATCAGATGACGATCGCCGCCGCCCGCAAGGGCATCGCCTTCACGCCGCGCATGGACGAGCAGCTGGTGGCGACCTACGCGCAGCCGGAGAAGTGAAGGATCGATTGGCCGCTCCTTACCCGAGCGCGCGATCGAGCTGGTCTCTGAACCGGTACCAGCTCCCGACCAGCGGCAGGAACCAGGGATTGCCGGTGTAGAAGGCGCGGCCGGGGATCGGCAGCTCCTCGAAGGCGGTGACGCGGTTGCCGCCGCCGGCGATCTTGCGGCCGATCTGGTGGCCGAGATAGGTCATCATGGCGACGCCGCTGCCGTTGCAGCCGAGCGCATAGTGCATGCCGCTCTCCTCGCCCATATGCGGCAGGTAGTCGAAGGTGAAGGCGACATTGCCGGTCCAGGCATGGGTGATGCGCGCCTCCTTGAGCTGCGGAAAGCGCTGCACCATGAAGTCGTGCAGGATCGGCGCGCTCACCTGCGGCGGCACCTGGGTGAAGCGCGCACGGCCGCCGAACAGCATGCGCCGTCCATCGGGCGAGAGGCGGTAATAGCAGAGGATGCGCGCGGTATTGCTGATGGTCCGGCGGTTGGGGATCAGGCTGCGGGCGAGGTCCGCCGGCAGCTCCTCGGTGGCGATGATGTGGCTCGCCAGCGGAATGACGCGGCGCTTCAGGCGCGGCGTCGCATTGCCGGTATAGCCGTTGGTGGCGACCACCACCTCTTCGGCGGCAACTTCGCCGCGCGCGGTCTTGAGGCGGAAGGCGCCGCGGCGGCCCTCGATGCGCGTCACCTCGGCGCGGGCGCTGAGCGGAACACCCTGGCGGCGGCAGGCCTCCAGCAGCCCTTTGTAGTAGAGCGCCGGATGCAGCGCGCCGGAGCGATCCACCAGCAAGCCGCCGTGATAGAAGTCGCTGGCGATCTCCTCGCGCTGGCGCTCCCGCGGCAACAGCCGGGCGCCGGAGCTCGGATCGCGATTCAGCACCTCGGCGCGCGCCGCGAGCTCGCGGTAGTGGCCGGCGGTGTAGGCGCCAACGAAGCGGCCGCGCCGCTCCCAGCGGCAGTCGATGCTCTCGCGCCGGATGATGTCCTCGAGAAAGCCGAAGGACTCCGAGGCGTCGGTCAGCAGCGCGGCGGCGAGCCGGTCGCGCGCCGCCGCATCCCGTGGCATGCCGCTACCCTGCAGCCCTTTGCCGATATTGACGCCGGAGCTCACCTGGCCGCCGTTGCGCGTGCTGGCGCCGAAGCCGAGATCCTGCGCCTCCAGCACGCAGCACTCGATGCCATTGCGGCGAAGCTCCAGCGCCGTGTTGAGGCCGGCATAGCCGCCGCCGATGATGGCGACGGGGACCCGCGCCGGCGGATCCTCGCTCGGTCCCGCCGTCGGCTCCCAGGCCTCCCACCAGTACGGCTTCGCCTTGAACTCCGGATGAAAGATCTCGCCCCGCGCGCCCATGGCGCGAGTATGCCGGGCCGCGGGCGACGGCGGTAGGGGAGCGATCCAGCCACCCACCTTCGTTGAACACGGGACTTGCCGCGCAGGACGCTGGTATGGTGCCGATGGCGGAGCAAGGAGCCGGCGATGAAGAGCGAGGCGGAATGGCGGAGCATTCTCACTCCGGAGCAGTTCCGGGTGCTGCGCCAGCACGGCACCGAGCGCCCGTTCAGCAGCCCGCTCAACGACGAGCACCGAAACGGGAAGTTCCTCTGCGCCGCCTGCGGCCTGCCGCTCTTCCGCTCCGAGACCAAGTTCGACAGCGGCACCGGCTGGCCCAGCTTCACCGCGCCGATCGAGCACGGCATCGGCACCTCGGAGGATCGCAGCCTCTTCATCGCGCGCACCGAGGTGCATTGCCGCCGCTGCGGCGGCCATCTCGGCCACGTCTTCGATGACGGGCCGGCGCCCACGGGCTTGCGCTATTGCATGAACGGCGTGGCGCTCGCCTTCCGGCGGGCGGAGGACGAGCGCGACGAAGACCACTGAACCGACGCGGGGAGGCGGCGATGCCCGACTATGATGCCCTCATCATCGGCACCGGCCAGGCAGGCCCGTCGCTCGCGCGGCGCCTTGCCGGCGCCGGCATGCGCATCGCCGTCGCCGAGCGCGGCAAGTTCGGCGGCACCTGCGTCAACACCGGCTGCACCCCCACCAAGACCATGGTGGCAAGCGCCTATGCCGCCCATATGGCGCGCCGCGCCGCCGAATTCGGGGTGGTGGTCGAGAGCCCGGTCACCGTCGACATGAAGCGCGTCAAGGCGCGGAAGGACGAGGTCGCGGGCCTCTCCAACAAGAGCGTCGAGCGCTCGATGCGGAGCCTGGATAACTGCACCGTCTATGACGGGCACGCGCGCTTCCTGGCGCCGCACGAGGTCGCGGTCGGCGATGCGGTGCTGAAGGCGGAGAAGATCTTCATCAATGTGGGCGGCCGGGCGTCGATCCCGCCCATTCCCGGCATCGAGACCGTCCCCTACCTCAACAACAGCTCGATGATGGACGTCGACTTCCTGCCGCGCCACCTGGTGATCATCGGCGGCAGCTATATCGGCCTCGAATTCGGGCAGATGTTCCGCCGATTCGGCAGCGAGGTCACGATCGTCGAGGCGGGACCGCGCCTTATCGGGCGCGAGGACGAAGACATCTCGCAGGCCATCGCCGATTTCCTCCGGCGGGAGGGCGTCATGCTGCAGCTGGAAAGCCACAGCACCGGCGTCCGGAAGGACGGCGACGGCATCCGGCTCGAGATCACCGGGCCGGGCGGCAGGCAGGAGATCGCCGGCTCGCATCTCCTCGTTGCCACCGGCCGGCGGCCCAACACCGACGATCTCGGCCTCGACCGCGCCGGCGTCGCCTGCGACGAGCGCGGTTATATAAGGGTGGACGATCAGCTCGCCACCAACGTGCCGGGAATCTGGGCGCTCGGCGACTGCAACGGCCGCGGCGCCTTCACTCACACCTCCTATAACGACTTCGAGATCGTCGCCGCCAATCTGCTCGACGGCGGGACACGCCGCGTCAGCGATCGCATTCCCGCCTACGCGCTCTATACCGACCCGCCGCTGGGCCGTGCCGGCATGACGCTGGCGGAGGTGCGCAAGAGCGGGCGCCCGGCGCTCGCCGCGAAGCTCGCCATGGAGGACGTCTCGCGCGCCTTCGAGAAGGGCGAGACCGACGGCTTCATGCGGATCGTGGTGGACCGCGAGAGCAAGCTGATCCTCGGCGCCTCGCTGCTGGGCACCGGCGGCGACGAGGTGGTGCACGTGATACTCGATCTCATGTATGCGAAGGCGCCCTACACCCTGCTGCAGCAGCGGGTGATGCACATCCACCCGACGGTGGCGGAATTCCTGCCGGTGCTGGCCCAGGACCTGGCGCCGCTCGACTGACCGGTCCCGCCCGTTCCCACCGCGGTTTCCGCCGCGAGGGGGTCGCTAACGCATTGGTTTAGTGTTGCAAAACTGCCACGAACCAAATTTTCATCGATTCTATGCTAATTCGGTATTTCCGGAAGCCGGGGGTGATCGCCATATTCCCGGATGTCGGACAGGGGATGGCCAACGGATCGGCCCCCGGAAGCGGCTTGCGAGCTGCGCCGGCCCGCCGAACATAAGGAGTAAGGACCGTGGCAAGGTTGCAGAAGGCATTGTATCGGCTGGATTTCGGGCATGCGGTGGCGATGACCATCACGCTGCTCGGCTTCCTGCTCTACGCCGGCTCGCTCATCCAGCCGAAGATCTGAGGCCCCGCGGGAGCCTAGCCCACCCGCGCGAAGCGGCTCCCCAGCGAGGCCACCCCCACCACAATCCCGACGGCGAGCGCATGGATCGAGAGATCCATGACGGTGACGTCGAACGGGTGGAAGAACTGCAGCAGGAAGGCGGCAAGGGCGGCAACGCCGAGGCCGCCGACGGCGGCGACCCGTGCCGGCGCCAGCGGGCGCGCGCGCCGCAGCAGCAGCCAGAGGCTGATACCGAGCGGCAGGCTGACGAGCAGGATGAAGCGGAAGCAGTGGGCGCTCTCGCCGATCGCCCAGCCACCGGGCCCGATGACGATCCAGTGGCGGTAGCAGGCATAGCCGCTGCTGGCGATCCAGAGTATCAGCGGCGGCACCGGCAGCAGCGCCCAGCCGGACCGGCGGTCGGGTAGGCTGAGCTCGAAGGCCGCGACCACGGCGGCGATGCCGGTGAGGAGCGTGCCTACCAGCTCGAGCCGAAGCTTGGGATCCGCCGCGCGGTCGGCGAAGACCGCCAGGTCGGAGCACAGCAGCACCGCCACCGTCCCCAGCGCCGCGACGACGAGCAGCCAGAGCAGCGCGCGCAGCACCGGCGGCCGAAGACGCCGCACCGGCGCCGCCTCCGCCACCAGCCGATCGATCAGGCGATCCGTCGCCGACGCCACGCTCAGCCTCCTTTCAGCTGTGCCCGGAGCGCCTTGATGGCGCGGTGCACGCTGACCTTGAGGGAGGCGACCGATTTGCCGCTGGCGCGTGCGGCCTCCTCGAGCGACATCTCCCGCAGCTTCACCAGCTCGATCGCCTCCCGCTGGCCTTTCGGCAGCTCCGCAATGGCGCCGCCGAGGCCGGCGGTGCGTTCGCGCGCCTCCCTTTCCCTGTTCGCCGCGGGATCGGCAAAGGTTTCATAGGCGACGGGGTCCGCAACCTCGGCCTTCTCGGTGCGACCCCGGCGCCGCAGGGCGTCGATCGAGCGCCGGCGCGCAACGGTGGCGAGCCAATGGCTGAACGGCCGCCCGGGATCGTAGGTATGGCGCACCCGGTGCACGGTCAGCAGCACGTCCTGCACCACGTCCTCGATGCGGTCGGGAGCGCGGTGCTGGCGCGCCACCACGGCGCGGATGAACGGCAGGATCTCCCGCAGCAGCCGGTCATAGGCGGCGCGGTCGCCATCCTGCGCCGCCGCCATGAGGCGCGACCAC
>DATKPX010000052.1:0-8976 GCA_035523855.1 Allostellaceae bacterium | reverse complement strand
GGCGCTGCCGCTCTTTTACCACCGGCCAGTGGCACTGCTGGCGCCGCAGCATGGGACCGTGTCGCTGCGCCCGGCGGGGGATTTCCGCTTCGCCCGCGACACCAACGCCATCCCGCTCGCCATCAGCGAGTTCTTCCACGCCCAGCGCGACTATCCCATCGTCTTCACCGACGAGCCCCTGCCGATGCCGGTGGCGGTGGTGGGCATCCGCGACGCCGCCAACCTTTTCGTCACGGCGGAGGGCGGGTGGCGGCCCGGCTGCTACGTGCCGGCCCATGTCCGCCGCTATCCCTTCCTGCTCGCCCGCCAGGCGCCGGGCAGCGACCTCGTGCTCTGCGCCGACGCCGCCTCGGAGCTCCTCGAGATCGGCGGCGGCAATCCGCTGTTCAAGGACGGCAAGCCGACCGCGGCGACGCAGAAGGCGCTCGAGCTCTGCCTCGCCTATGAGCGCGACACCGAGCAGAGCCGCGAGTTCATGCGCGCCCTCATGCAGGTGGAGTTCCTGACGCTGCGCGACGCGCGCATCCAGGTGGCGCCCGGCGACACCGTGCAGCTGCACGGCTTCAAGATGATCGACGAGGAAAAGTTCAATCAGCTGCCGGCGGAGACCTTCCGTGACTGGCGCGCGAAGGGCTGGATCGCCCTCATCTACGCGCACCTGCTGTCGCTGGGATCCTGGGACCGCCTGGCGCGGATCGCCGCCGAGCACCGGAGCGCGCCGTGAGGCGGCGCCGCCTCCTCGCCGCGCTGGCGCTCACGCCGCTTGCCGTTCCGGCGCTGGCGCAGACGGCGCCCAAGCCCTACGAGGTCGAGGGTTTCCGCTCCGCCAAGTTCGGCATGTCCGAGACCGAGGTCCGGCGCGCGATCCAGATCGACTTCAACGTCAAGGACAGCGCCATCACCAAGGAGACCAACCCCACCGAGCTCACCACGGTGCTGCTGATCACCGCCCAGGACGTGCTGCCGGAGGTGGGCAAGGTGAAAATCGCCTACACGATCGGTTATCAGCGCAAGAAGCTGATGCAGGTGGTGATGGCCTGGGGCGCCGGCGTCAGCGACACCGCGCCCGGCGCCACCAACATCCTCGGCGGCGCCAAGCTGCTGCAGAGCTATTTCGTCGCCCAGGCCTTCCCGGCCGCGAGCCGCGTGGTGAACAGCCAGCTGCCCGACGGCAGCAGCCTCATGTTCCAGGGCCTCGACGAGAAGGGCCGCCTGGTGCAGCTGCAATACGGCCAGGTGCCCTGGCCGCCGGCGAAGAGCCCCGAGGACAAGCCCTCGCCGCGCGTCCCCTTCGCCCGCGTGGTCTACGCCGAGGACCCCGCCAACCCCGACATCTTCCGCATCAGGCAGGGCCAGTTCTGAGGCCTGGGGCGCGCGGGCCTGCCAAGGCCCGCGTGTCGATGATTGCGCAGTTTCGCCGTCGCAGATCTACCTTGCAATGCAAGGTACCTTGCGTTATATAGTAGGTGATGGCGCGCGAGCCCCCGGCCGAATCGATCGAGATCCAGCTCAAGAAGGGCGCCTTGGAGCTCTGCGTGCTGGCGCTGCTGTCGCGGCAGGAGAGCTACGCCTATGAGATCGCCAGCACGCTGGCGAGCGCCGTGGGCATGGGAGAGGGGACGATCTATCCGCTCATGCGCCGCATGCAGAACGACGGGCTGGTGGAGACGCATCTCATGGAATCGAGCAGCGGTCCGCCGCGCAAATACTACCGCCTGACGCCGCGCGGCCGCGCCGCGCTGCAGGCGCAGAAACGGGAATGGCGCAGCTTCGTCGCCGCCGTCGGCCAGCTGCTGGGAGACCGGGAATGAACCGGGAGATGTTCCTCAGGCTGCTGCGGCAGGGCCTCGACGGCCTGCCGCCGGCCGAGATCGACGAGATTCTCGCCGACTACGCCCAGTATTTCGACGAGGCGCGCGCCGGCGGCCGCACCGAGGAGAACGTGGCGGCGGCGCTCGGCGATCCCCGGCGGCTCGCCCGCGAGCTCCGCGCCGAGAGCGGCCTCCGGCGCTGGGAGAGCGAGCGCAGCCTCGGCAGCTTCGCCGGCGCGCTGCTGGCGCTTGCCGGGCTGGCGGCGGTCGACCTCGTCTTCCTGCTGCCGCTGCTGGCGCTGGTGGCGTTCCTCGCGCTCATCCTCGCCCTGATGCTGGCGGTGATCGCGGCGGTGGGCATCGGTCTCGTGCTGAGCCTGCTGCATTTCGGCTCGCTGCCAGGGATGCTGGTGCGCGGCTTCGCGGGCTTGGGCCTGCTGAGCGGCAGCCTCGGCGGCGGCGCCCTGCTGCTGCTGGCGCTCGCCGGCGCGCTCCGCCTGCTCGGCCGCTACGCGCGGCTCCACTACCGCCTGCTGAAGCCGGTGCCTCATGCGGTCTGATCGCGTCCGATCGATCGCGCGCGGGGCGGCGCCATGACCCGCCTCGGCCGCTTCGCGCTCGGCGCGCTGGCGCTCTCCGCGGTCAGCTTCGCCATCGTGGGCTCGCTCGCCGATTGGGCGACGCTCGACATCGGCGGGCCGCGCGACGCCATCAGAAGCCTCGGCTGCACGGCGCTGCGGCTCGCCCTGCGCGACGGCGTCTCGGCGGGCGCCGAGAAGACGCTGCCGCTGCCCTGGACCGGCGGCGACACGGTGAGCATCGATATTCCCGCCACCGTCCTCTTCCAGCCGGGACCGGCCGGCGAGGCGAGCGTCACCGGCGAGGCCGATCTCGTCGACCACCTGCGGCTCAAGGGCGGCCGTCTCACCTGGGAGGGCGGCTTTGACTGCCACCGCGCCAGCGCGCTGACGCTCCGGCTGCAGGGGCCGCCGCCCGCCGCCTGGCGCGTCAACGGCTCGGGCGCGCTGGTGCTCTCCGATCTCAAGCAGGAGACGCTCGCGATCGCGATCCGCGGCAGCGGCAAGATCGAGGCCACGGGGACGGTGCGCGACCTCTCCCTCGACATCGCCGGCTCCGGCCGCGCCGATCTCCGCGCGCTCGCCGTCGAGGCGCTCAGCGCGCATATCCGCGGCAGCGCCAATGCCGACATCGCGCCTCGGGAGGACGCCGATATCACCGTCGCCGGCAGCGCCCTGGTGACGATCCACGGACACCCCGCCCATCTGCGCACAAGGGTCGCCGGGTCGAGCGAGATCCGCCAGGAACCCTAAATCCAGCTCAGGAACACGCACGATGCAGAGACCTCTCGCACTGCTTCTCGCCCTCGCGCTCGGCGGCTGCGCCGCCGCGGCGCCGCCACCCGCATCCACGGCGGCAACTCCCGGCTGCGGCGTGCCGGCCGCGATGGCCGATGGCTGGCAGACGGGAACGCCGGAGAGCGTCGGCATCGACAGCGCCACGCTCTGCCCGCTGATCCAACGCCTCGAGGGCTGGAAGGAGGCGGACATCCATTCGGTGCTGGTGGTCCGCCACGACAAGCTGGTCTTCGAGCATTATTTCGCCGGCGCCGACGAGCGCTGGGGGAGGCCGCTCGGCACCGTGACCTACGACGCCACCATGCAGCACGACCTCCGCTCGGTGACCAAGAGCGTGGTCGGGCTGGTGGCGGGGATCGCGGTCGAGCGCGGCTGGATCAAGAGCCTCGACACGCCGGTGCTCTCCTATTTCCCGGAATACGCCGATCTCGCCACGCCGGAGAAGCAGCGCATCACCGTGCGCCATCTCCTCACCATGTCGCTGGGCCTCGCCTGGAACGAGGACCTGCCCTATGGCAATCCGGGCAACAGCGAGAACCGCATGACCAATGCGCCGGATCCCTATCGCTACATCCTGGAGCAGCCGGTGGCGGCGCCGGCGGGGACCGTCTACACCTACAGCGGCGGCTCGACGGTGCTGCTCTCCGCCATCCTGCGCAAGACCTCCGGCAAGCCGCTCGACGAGCTGGCGCAGACGCTGCTGTTCGATCCCCTCGGCATCACCAGCGCGGAATGGGAGCGCTACGAGAACGGCGATCCCATCGCCGCCTCCGGCCTCAGGATGCGGCCGCGCGACCTCGTCAAGATCGGCGAGCTGGTGCTGCAGCACGGATCCTGGCAGGGGAAGCAGGTGGTGCCCGCCAGCTGGATCGCCGAGGCGACCGCGCCGCAGATCAACGGCAGCGGACTCTATTTCTACGGCTATCAGTTCTGGCTCGGCCGCAGCCTGGTCGACAAGCGCGAGGTGGATTGGGTGCTGGGCCTCGGCTATGGCGGGCAGCGGCTTTTCATCGTGCCGGACCTAGACCTGGTGGTGCTGATCCATGCCGGGCTCTATCAGAGTCCGCTGCAGGCCTTCGTCCCGCTCGGCGTCTTCAATCGCTATGTGCTGCCGGCGACCGTCGCGCGGCGATGACGGGCATTGCCAGTCGCGCCGGCCGCAGGCGGTACCAGGCAATCGCCGCCGCCAGCACCGCGAGCGGCATGATCCGGCTCTGGTAGCGGGCATCGCCCGACGACAGCGCGCCGCAGAGGAAAGCGTTGCCGAGGAGCGCGGCGGCGATCGCCAGCAGGAAGACCAGCAGCCGGCGATCGCCCCTGATGCCGGCGGCGGCGAGGCCGATCGCCAACGCCGCCAGGGCAGCGAATCCCGCCGGCACCTGGACCGCGTTGACCAACGGGAAGTCGAGGGCGTCGTGGTACTGCCGCGCGGCCATGAACCGGGCGCGGTCGCGCGGGAAGAACTCGGTGATCATGCGGTAGATCGGGTAGGGCTTCTCCGGCCCGTAGGAGAAGAGGCCGGAGCCGGTGCCGAAATCGACGAGCTGGCGCAGGGTGGCGCCGGCCGCCGCAACGGCGAGGCGCAACGGCTCGCTGCGGATGATGCGCGGCGCCAGCACCGACGCCTCGCCGCGATAGGCCTCGGCGCCGCCGAGCCGCGCCAGCACGCTGTCCGCCGGCCAGAGGAAGTCGTCGTTCTTGCTGGGAAGCTCCGGCAAATAGGCGCAGATGCGGTAATGCTCGGTCGCGCAATGGGCGGCGAGATAGTCCTGCGCCGCGCCATACTCCATCAGCCGCGCGAGCAGGAACACCGATCCGAGCGGGCTCAGCGCCACCTCGCGCCGCGCGGCGTAGTTGGCGGTGAGGATGGCGAGGATCGCCAGCGCCACCGCCGCGCCCGCCGGCAGCAGATCGCGCCGGCGCGGCTGGCGCAGGAGGAGCGCGGTGCCGGCGAGCACCAGCAGCAGCCCGAGACCGAGCGCGATATGGGTGTAGTGCGTCGATGCCGCCACCGCGACGAGCAGCAGCAGCGCCAGCCAGCTCCAGCGCGGCAGCCGGTCGCGCGCCGCCGCCGTCAGGTAGAGCGCCAGCACCAGCAGCGGCGTGAAGACGTCGGCCATCACCTGGCCGGTGAACCAGGGCAGGCTGGTGAGCATCGCCAGCAGCAACAAAATCGCCGCATCCCAACGCCAGGACCGTCCCGGCATCAGCGCGGCAAGCGTGCGCTCCACCGCGAAGACCGCCAGCAGCGCTTGCGCCGCCACGATCGGCCAGAGGGTGACCCCCCCGTCGAGGAGGCCGATGAAGATGCCGTAATAGAGCGGCCGGTCCGGCAGGTTGTGCCGATGGGCGAGGACGTCGAGATAAGCGGCGCTGTCGCTGTAGAGCAGCGGATAGCCGTTCCAGAGCGCCACCCAGCAGAAAAGCAGCGATCCCAGAAGATATGTCGCCGCCAGCCGCCGGACGCCGACTGCGGCGGCGTCCGCGACATCATCGACCTGTCGCTCGGCGCGTGAGACCAGCACCGGGAACCAGCACCTCGAAGAGCGGTAAAGCCGGCGCCGAAGCTAGCGTGGCGCGCGGCGCCGCTCCAAGGAACCAGAAAGGGACATCCGGCGGCGCCGAGAGCGGCGCTATTGCTTGCCGGTACGCTGGCGGATCTGGGCGATGAGGTCGCCGATATTGCCGCCGTTGCGCTCGATGATGGCGGCGAATTCCTGGCGGTGGGTGAGCGACATGCTGATGCCGTCGACGATCACCTCGGTGATCTTGTAGCCGTCGCCCACCTTGTGCACGCGCCAGTCCACATGCGCCGGCTGGCCGCCCTCGCGGCGCTGCACCAGCGTGTTGACGATCTCGGTGTCCTGGTTCTCGGCCCGCTGGCCGGTGACCTTGAAGCTGGCGCCGCTGAACTCGTTGAAGCGGTTGGCGTAGGCCAGCACGACATAGTCGCGGAAGACCTTGGTGAACTCTTCCTTCTGCTGGTCGCTGGCGCTCTGCCAGTAGCGGCCCAGCACGAAGCGCGAGATGATCTGGAAGTCGAAATCCTGGTCGAGCAGCGCGCCGAACTGCTTCTCGCGGTCCGGCTGGCTCAGCGACTGGTTGTTGAGCATCTGGAGCGTGCGGTCGCCGAAGTCGCTGACCACGCCCGTGGGCTCGGTCGCCGCGGCGGCGATGCCGGAGAGCGGCGCCAGCGCCAACGCGCCGAGGAAGGCCAGCGCCGGGATCAATGCACGCAACCGCATGAGCTCCACTCCTTCAAGATTCCGCAGGCTCGCAAGATTCCGCAGGCTCGGCCGAGGCGGCAGGGCACTTGCCTGCCTGATTAAGTGGGTGAGAAGAAAGCGGGAGATTGTGACCACCTTGTGGCGGCCATCGGCGCCCTGTCCCCGCGCGGACGCCGGCACCCAAGGTTGCTATACCGGCAAGGGTTAAGGAATAATGAGACCTTACGTCCCCGTAGCTCAGCAGGATAGAGCAACAGTTTCCTAAACTGTGGGTCGGGTGTTCGAGTCACCCCGGGGACGCCAATTGTCCGGCTGGCGAACTCCTGATTCCCGATCGCTAGGCCCTCCGATAGGCCGTCGCACTGCCGCCGAATCCGGCCGCCATGCCCAGCCGATTGAGGAGAACCAGGCCGGCAAAGGCGGCGGCATTGACCGCGAAGATCTGGCCCATGATCGCCGGACTGAAATCCTCGACGCCGCCCAGCAGCAAGACCGCTACCAGAAGAAGCACGACCTCGTAGGCGGTGAAGGCCACGAGAAAGGCGAGCCCGCCGGCAATCGCTCGCGGTGCGCCGGGAAGCAGCCGGAGAATCTGCCGCGCGGCGAGCGTCGCCGCGACGGCGGCCAAGCCGAGAAAGACTCCCCACGCCAGCGTATCGGCGTCCCAGGGATAGCGCAGGAACCCGAAGCCCATGATCTGGTTCGCGAGCCAGACGCCGCCGGCGAGCAGGAGCGCTTCCCGGCGCGCCATGGTGAGCGCCGCCGCCGCGCCGAAGGCGGCGAAGGGAGTGGCGCAGGTGAAGCCGACGCTGAAGGCGACGCTGGCGACGACGAGGAGGCCGAGCCAAAGGAACTGGCGCCAGCCCAGGCTGGTGGCGGTCGAGGACGGGATGGACATGGTCTTGCTCCTGTCGGTTGGTTGAGCACTTAAGTCGTCAGACATGGCGGAAGCCGCGGCCGGCGCGGTCCTGCGGATCGGGCTCCTCGAGGCCGAGCCAGCGCCGGCGCAGCCGGTCCCAGAGCGCGAGGCGTGACCAGTCCGGCACTTTCAGAATCTTGTCGGTCGCGGGATCGAGGAAGGGGTTCGGCAGCAGGACGGTGAGCTGCTGCTCGCCCTTGCCGTTGAAGAGACGCAGGCCCCAGGAGACCGGCGCGCCGTCGTCGTCAAGACGGCGGTAGAGCTCGGCCCGCCCGGTGCGGCGATGGCGCGCGAGCTCGGGCGGCGTCGGGTGGCGACGCGTGCCCTGGTGCGGCCCGATGCAGAGATGGAAGTGCCAAGCGTCGAAGGCGACCGTCATGTAGCCGTCGAGCATGCCGACCCGCCGCGGAGCGCCCGGCGCGCGGATCTCCCAGGCGGCACCCTGGATCAGGGGACCGAAGACGAGCTCGCGCCAGTGATTCTCGAAGAGGTCGCGCAGCAGCGCCTCGAGATCCGCCGGATCGGTGGAGAGCGGAAAGACCTCCACCGTCGCGCCGTCCGCCTCCACCACCTTCGTCATCTCGGTCTCCTTGCGATCTACTTTCCCGAGCCGGCTGCGTCGAAGGCGACACGCAGCCCGCCGAAGACGCCGAGGCCCGGCCGCTGGAAGCCGAGCGGGTCCTGGTAGTGGCGATCCAGCAGGTTGTCGATCCGCGCGAAGGCGGTGAGCCCATGGCCGAGCGCATAGGAGCCGGCGATGTTCACGGTGGTATAGCCGTTGGCGGAGACATTGCTCTCGGAGCCGGAGCGGTTCACGTCGAACCAGGGCCCGACATAGAGCACCGTTGCCGAGAGCGTCACGTCGTCGGTCGCGTGCCAGGCGGTGTCGAGGCTCAGCTTGTTGCGCGGCCGGCGCAGCAGCTGTCGATGCAAGATGTCGTCCTGGGCAATGGTGTAAGTGTGGTCGCCGCGCAGCGTCAGCTCCTCCCACGGCTTATAGGCGATGAAGCTCTCGGTGCCATAGGTGACCGCCTTGCCGATGTTTATCAGCGTCGTGCCGGTGTCGTTGATGGAGATCAGATTGTCGATGTCGTTGTGGAAGTAGGTGACGCCGAACTGCACCTGCTTCTCGAACAGCCCCTGCTCGAAGCCGAAATCGTAGCCGATGCTGGTCTCTGGCTTGAGGTCGGGATTGGCGAAGAAGCCGAAATCGGGAAAGCTCTGGAAGAGATCCGAGAGCGTGGGCGGGTTGAAGCCGGTGCCGACGCTGCCCTTGAGCTTGGTGTCGGTCTCCGGGATCAAGAACGCGGGCGCCACGCGATAGGTCGCCTTGCTGCCGAAGCGGTCGTTGCTGTCATAGCGAAGGCTGGCGGTGTTGAAAAAGCGCGGCCCGAAGCTCGACTGCAGCTGCAGGAAGCCGGCATCGTTGGTCATCGAGGCATCCACCGGGCCGTCGCTGTCGACCTCGTCAAGCTGGTGCTCGGCGCCCAGCGTCAGGATCTGGTGTTCCACCACCTCGACGTTGCCCTGCCAGTCGAGTTTGACGCGGTCGCCGCGGAAGAAGCTGGGATTGGCCGGGGTGAAGTTCGGGTCGAGGTCCCGCTGGCGGAAGTTGGTGTAGGCGATCCCCAGCGTCTGATCGA
>DATKPX010000051.1:0-3226 GCA_035523855.1 Allostellaceae bacterium | reverse complement strand
GGCGGCGCAGCCGGCCGCTCGCGCGCGGCGGCCCAGTTGTCGAGGTCGTCGGGCTGGAGCTGCGCGGTGGAGATCTGCGGACCGCTGCTGGCGTCGCCGGCGATCAGCGTCACCTGGCCCGGCATGACGTCGATGCTGCTGCTGTCGCGCTCGAGCTGCGCCTTGCCGTTGAAGGTGCCGATGGCGGTCGGCGCGTCGGCGGTGCCGGCATCGAGGTGGTATTGACCCGGCGCGACGATGTCGATGACACCGCGCGGCGTCACCACCTGGATGTGGCCTTCGCTGCTCAGCCGGCCGAGGCGCAGGTTGATCTCGCCCTGCGCCAGCGTCACCACCGCGGCGGTGTCGGTGAGCGTGTTGACGTCGAGCTCGCTGTTGGCGCCGACGCGCAGCGCCAGCGAGCCGACCTCGATCTCGGCGCGGCCGTCCTGGGTCGCCACCGCGAAGCCGTCGGTGACGGGATAATTGCCGGTCGCCGGCGACCATTGCTGATCGTCGGCGCTCCGCTGTTGCACGGCGCCCTCGACTAGGCTCAGCCGGCCGACGCGATCCGGCGGATCGACGGGCTCGGCGGTCTCGGTCGACTGCGCCCAGGCGGGAGCGGACACCGTCAGGAGAGCGACGGCGAGGAGCGCAAAGATGCGTCTGAGCATGGGTTCCCTTGCTGCGGCCGAGGCCGCGGTTTGGCTGAAAACGACCGTGCCGCTCGACCTATTCCTCCCGAGGCGCGGCCGGGCCGCCGCAATTGCCGCGCAAATCCTTGAATTTTCTGTCATTGCCAGGGCAACCCGGGATTGACACGAGGCCACGGCCCGGCCATCTCTAGCCGCGCCAGACGGCCGGATGGCCGCTCTCCGGCCGCAAGGCCCGGGGGAGGAAAGTCCGGGCTCCACGGAAGCACGGTGCCGGGTAACGCCCGGCGGGGGCGACCCCAGGGACAGTGCCACAGAAAGCAAACCGCCAAGCCTGATCGGCCCCTCGGGACCGGCGGGCGGCAAGGGTGAAAGGGTGCGGTAAGAGCGCACCGCGCTGCCGGCAACGGCGGCGGCACGGTAAACCCCACCGGGAGCAAGACCAAATAGGGATGGCAGGCTCCTCGGAGCCGGGCGCGCTTCCGCGCCGCCATCCGGGTCGGTTGCGCGAGGCGTCCGGCGACGGACGTCCCAGAGGAATGGTCATCCCCCGCCCTCAAGGCGGGGACAGAACCCGGCTTACAGGCCGTCTGGCATTTTCCATCGCATCCCATCCCCAGCCGTCATGGGCACGGGCCCTCAATCCTCCGGCGCGGGCATACAAGGAGGAATTCCCACCAGAGGTGGTGGCGTCCGCCATCTAGCCCACCAGGGCTGGATCGCGACAAAATCCGGGCAAGTCCAGGCAATCCCATGGTTTTCCCATGAGATTTCATTGACGCACCATGCTATCCCATGCTATCCCATGTCCTCCCAGGCAAAGGCACCTTCATCCCAGGCGGAGGAAGGGGGTGCACGCGGCGTTCCGGGGAACGGCGCGCGGGAGAGCTCGGGGGACGGCGGTGGCGCTGTTTCTGTCCACATTCACCAACAAGGTCGACCGCAAGGGCCGCGTGTCCGTGCCGGCGAGCTTCCGCGCCGCGCTCGCGGGACAGAGCTTCCTCGGCATCGTCGTCTACAGCTCCTTCCAGCTGCCCTGCCTGGAGGGCGCGGACATCGAGCGCATGGCGGAGATGAGCCGGCGCATCGAGCAGCTCGGCCAATTCACCGAGGCCTATGGCAATCTCGCCGCGACCTTCGCCGACGCGCAGCAGCTCTCTTTCGACGGCGAAGGCCGCGTGATGCTGCCGCCGACGCTGGCGGAGTATGCGGGGATCACCGATTACGCCGCCTTCGTCGGCCAGGGCCCGACCTTCCAGATCTGGGAGCCGGAGCGCTTCAAGCAGCACCAGGCGGAGCTGCGCGAGCGCGCGCGGCGCCAGGGCGTGGCGCTGCCGCCGCCCGGAGACGGCCGATGACCGCGACACCGGACTCCGCCGGCATGCATGTTCCCGTGCTTTTGCAGGAAGCGATCGCCGCGCTGGCGCCCCGCGACGACGCGCTCTACGTGGATGGCACTTTTGGCGCCGGTAATTACTCGCGCGCGCTGCTCGAGGCGGCGCGCTGCCGCGTGATGGCGATCGATCGCGATCCCGCAGCGGTGAAGCGCGGCGACGCGCTGGTGCGGCGCTTTTCCGGCCGACTCACCGTCGTCGAGGGTCGGTTCGGCGATCTCGAGCAGATCCTGGCCACCCTCGGCATTCCCGCGGTGACCGGCATCGTCCTCGATCTCGGCGTCTCCTCTGATCAGATCGACACCGCCGCGCGAGGTTTCTCGTTCCGTGCCGATGGTCCTCTCGATATGCGCATGGCGACCACCGGCGTCACCGCCGCCGAGCTCGTCAACACGCTCTCCGAGGCCGCGCTCGCCGATCTCATCTACGTCTACGGCGAGGAGCGTTATGCCCGCCGCGTCGCGCGCGCCATCGTGGCGGCGCGCGCACAGACCCCGCTGACGCGCACCGGCGAGCTGGCGGCGATCGTGCGCAAGGCGGTGCCGACCAGCGGCGGCATCGACCCGGCGACGCGCACGTTCCAGGCGCTGCGCATCGAGGTGAACGACGAGATGGGCGAGCTCGAGCGCGCGCTCAGCGCTGCCGAGCGGGCGCTGGAGCCCGGCGGCCGCCTCGCCATCGTCTCCTTTCATTCCCTTGAGGATCGCCGGGTGAAGGATTTCCTCCGCGCCCGCAGCGGCGGCACCGGCGTCTCGCGCCACCGCCCGAGCGTCACCGAGCGCGCGCCCACCTTCACCGTGCTGACGCGGCGTCCGGTCACGCCCACGGAAGCGGAGATCGAGCGCAACCCGCGCGCCCGCTCGGCACGGCTGCGCGCCGCCGAGCGCACTGCGGCGCCGCCCTGGGAGATCGCGGCATGATGATGCTCCGGCTCTCCACCTGGCTCTGGCTCGCCGTGGTCGGCGCGGTGGGCTATGGCATGTTCCAGGTGAAGTACGAGGTGATGCAGGTCGAGGACGAGCTCGGCCGCGTCAACCGCGCCATCGACACCGATCGCGACCAGCTCCGCGTGCTGAATGCGGAATGGGCCTTCGTCAATCAGCCGGCGCGCCTCGATCAGCTCCGCCAGCGCTTCCTCACCAACCTGCGGCCGATCACCCGCCTCGAGCTCGGCAGCCTCGACCAGGTGCCGTTCCGCCC
>DATKPX010000050.1:0-4524 GCA_035523855.1 Allostellaceae bacterium | reverse complement strand
GTGTTCGAGGTCGCCGCCGATCTGTTCTATCGCCAGGGCGTTCGCGCCGTCGGCGTCGACACGATCGTCAAGCAGGCCGGCGTCGCCAAGATCAGCCTCTACCGGAATTTTCCATCCAAGGACGATCTGGTGGTGGCCTATCTCGAGCGGCGGAACACCGGCTTCTGGCGGCAATGGGACGAGGCTTTCGCGAAATACGTCGACGACCCGCGCCGGCAGCTGCGCCAGATCATGACCTATCTCGAGCAGCGGACGACGCAGTCAGGCTATCGCGGCTGCCCTTTCATCAATTACTGCGCCGAATTCCCCGAGCCGCCCAACCCCGGGCGGAAGGTGGCGGAGGCCAACAAGCGGGAGATGCGCCGCCGCTTGCTGGCGATCGCCGAGGCGCTTGGCGCGGCGCGGCCGGCGCAGCTCGCCGACGCCCTGCTGCTGCTGGTGGAAGGCGCCTACGCGGCAAGCCAGACCTTGCCCGGACCGAAAGGGCCGGGCGGGGCCCTCGTCTGGGCGGCGGACGCCCTGGTGGCGGCGCAGCTCCGCAGGCGGTCCTGAGCCGGGCTTCGCGGCTGCCCTCATACGGCCGTGCGAGCCTGGCGGCGGTAATGAAAATTTTTGCGTCGGCGGCGCTTGCGGCTGCCGGAAACCGACTCAATTAGTTGGCGAGCGCGGGCTGTCCAGGGCTCATCCGCCCGCATCCGATCGAAAGGGGGTACCAACATGTTCAGTGACAGCAAGCGTAATTCCGCGCTGGAGGACGGTCTCATCCTCTTCTTCCGGCTGTGCGTGGGCTGGACCTATCTCTGGGCGGCAATTCATCACTTCGGCGACGGCGGCTTCGTCGCCGGCTTCCTGAGCCACACCAAGACTTTTCACGGCGTCTACGGGTCCATGGCGGCGTCGCCGTTCGTTCCCGTGCTTACCTTCATGGTGGAGTACGGTCATCTGCTGATCGGGCTCTCGCTGATCTCGGGCCTGCTGGTGCGCGCCAGCGCGCCCTTCGCGATCATGCTGTCGCTGCTCTATTGGACGGCGCACATGGACTTTCCTTATATCGAGAACGCCAACAGCTTCCTCGTGGACTACCACATCGTCTACGCGGGCGTGCTCGTCTACCTCATCATGAAGAACGCGGGCCATGTCTTCGGGCTCGATGCCTGGGTGGCGAAGCTGCAGCTCGTGCGCGGCAATTCGCAGCTCGCCTGGATCGTCGGCTGACCGCAAGGGCACCCTAACCGGCTACCGTCTCGACCGGCATGTCGAGACGGTAGCCGGCGCCCCGTTCGGTCCGGATCAGGCACGCCGCGCCGCGGCCGTTTTCCAGCTTCCGCCGCAGGCGGACCACCCTCACATCGATGTTGCGGCTCCCGCAGTCCTCGTGCACGCGGGTTGCCTGTATCAGGTATTCGCGCGTCAGCGTGATCAGGCGCAGCAGCCCAGGCGCCTCGCCGGTTGACGATGGGAGGTCGAGCTGGACGACATCCGGAGCCGCCGTCGCGAGCCGGCCGTCGAGCTCCCGCGCATCGGAGATCGCAACGACGCCCATGCCGCAGCTCCGGAGATAATCGACGATGCGGTCACGATCGTCGATGTCGTTCTCGACGAGCAGGACCTTCGGGCGCGAGCTCTCGCCTGCCGCTGTCGCGGACGGGTCGCGCCAGGGGGCGACCGCGCGCGGAAATCCCTCGGCGTGCCGCCGGCGCCGGCGTTGCGCCCGTCTCCCGCCGGGCAACCGTAGCGCAATCCGCCCAAGCCGCATTGCGGCAAGCGCGTCGGGATCGCAGCAAGCCGCGGAGCGCCGCCGCCGTCCCGATGCGGCTTACTCGCGCGCGACAGGTGGGAGGATCGCATGGCTCAGGCGGAACGCTTCGACATCCTCATCCTCGGCAGCGGCGGCGGCGGCAAGCTGCTGGCCTGGCACATGGGAGGCGCCGGCCGGAAGGTCGCGGTGGTGGAGCGCCGGTGGATCGGCGGCGCCTGTCCCAATATGGCCTGCCTGCCCAGCAAGAACGAGATCTGGAGCGCCAGGGCCGCGCATCTGGCCCGGCACGGCGCCGCGTTCGGCGTCGAGACCGGTCCGATCGCGGTCGACATGGCGGCGGTGCGCCAGCGCAAGCGCGCCATGGTCGATGACCTCGTCGCGATCCATCTGCGGAATTACCGGGCGAGCGGCGCCGAGCTGATCATGGGATCGGGACGCTTCGTCGCGCCGAAGACCATCGAGGTCGCCCTCAACGACGGCGGCACGCGGCTGCTCGCCAGCGACAAGGTGTTTCTCAACGTGGGAAGCCGCGCGGCGATCCCGTCGCTGCCCGGTCTCGAGGCGGCGAAGCCGCTCACCCACATCGAGGCGCTCGAGCTCGACCGCCTGCCGGCGCATCTCATCGTGCTCGGCGGCGGCTATGTCGGCCTCGAGATGGCCCAGGCCTATCACCGCTTCGGCAGCCGCGTCACCATCCTCGAGCCCGGCCCGCAGCTCATGGCGCGCGAGGACCGCGACATCGCCGACGAGATCGTGCGCATCCTGCGCGCCGAGGGCATCGAGATCCTGCTCGGCGCCGAGCCGGTTCAGGCGCGCGGCCGGTCCGGCGAGGAGGTGAGCATCACCCTTCGCGCCGGCGGCGGCGAGCAGACCATCAGCGGGAGCGACCTTCTCGTCGCGGCGGGCCGCGTCGCCAACACGGCGGGCATCGGTCTCGATGTGGCCGGCGTCGAGCTGGACGCGCGCGGCTACATCCGCGTCGACGAGCGGCTGGCGACCAGCGCGCCGGAGGTCTGGGCGCTCGGCGACTGCAACGGCGGCCCGCACTTCACCCATGTCTCGGAGGACGATTTCCGCATCGTCCGCGACAACCTCGCCGGCGCCAATCGCGGCACGCGCGACCGCCTCGTCCCCTATTGCATGTTCACCGATCCCCCGCTCGCCCATGTGGGGCTGAACGAGGGCGAGGCGCGGCGCCGGGGCATCGCCGTGCGGGTGGCGCGGCTCCCGACCGCCACCGTGCTGCGCACCCAGGCCACCGGCGAGAAGGCCGGTTTCATGAAGGCGCTGGTCGGCGGCGACGACCGCATCCTCGGCTTCACCATGATCGGCAGCGAGGCCGGCGAGGTCATGGCCGCGGCGCAGCTGGCGATGCTGGGCGGCATTCCCTATCAGCGGCTGCGCGACGAGGCGATCTTCGCGCATCCGACCATGGCGGAAGGGCTGGGCGCGCTCTTCGCGGCCGTGCCGGCAGCCTAGCGGCGTCAGGCGGCGGCGACGATCACCCGCGCCGAGGGCAGGCGAAGGCGGACGGTGGTTCCGACCCCGGGCGCGCTCTCGATGGCGAGCTCGCCGCCATGCAGCTCCAGCAGCGCTTTCGCCAGCGGCAGGCCCAGCCCGGTGCCGGCGAAGCGCCGGGTCTGCGGCCCCTCGATCTGCCGGAAGGGCTCGAGCGCGATGGCGATCTCCTCCGGCTTCATGCCGATGCCGGTATCGGCGATCGCGACCACGATGCCGTCCGGCCCGACCGCCGCCGAGACCCGCACCCGGCCGCCCGCCGGCGTGAACTTGACCGCGTTCGACATCAGGTTGAGCAGGATCTGCTGGAAGCGCAGCTGGTCGGCGCGGATCGGCGGCAGCGAGCCGGCGACATCGATGGCGAGCGTGACGCCGGCGGTCGTCGCCATCGCCTCGACGATGCGGCGGCAGGCGCGCACGGTCTCGCCGATCGACACCATCTCCTCGCGCAGCTCCAGGCGGCCGCCCTCGATCTTGGAGATGTCGAGGATGTCGTTGATGATGTTCTGCAGGTGGCGGCCCGACTGGTTGATGTCGGCGCCATATTCGCGATAGCGGGCGTCGAGCGGGCCGATGAGAGAGTCGCGGATCATCTCGGAGAAGCCGATGATCGCGTTGAGCGGCGTGCGCAGCTCGTGGCTCACGCTGGCGAGGAAATCGGACTTCGCCTTGCTGGCCTCGGCGAGCTTGGCCTCGCTCAGCCGCAAGGTCTCGTTGAGGCGGCGGACATCGGCGGTGGCGGCGCGCATGGCGCCGACGACGAGCACCACGGTGACGGAGCCGCCGACGAACATCAGCGTCTGATAGAGCGGCAGGTAGGCGAGCTCCGGCGGAAAGACGAAAAGCCAGGCGGCGGCCACCGACAGGAGAAAGGCCAGGACGCCGGCGGCGGAGCCGCAGAGAAAGGTGGCGAGAAGCACGCCGGGGAAGAACGGGAAGTAGGGCAGGCCGGAGAGCCACGGGTTCAGCAGGATCCGTATCGTCGTGGCGCCGGCGACGATCGCGGCCGCCACCAGATAGGCCCGCGACGAGCCCGCCCGGAAACGGGGATGGTCGATGCGCAGCTTGTTGAGCGTGTTCAAGGGCTGACGACTTTCGGAAGCGGCTGCCATCGACCGCTAAGGGCTTGCGATGGATGGCATGGAAGGCGTTGGCAGATGGTTAACGTCGGGGTCGCGACGCCACCCAGTTAGAGGCGGCTTGGGATGCGGCGGGGCCGTCCGCTCGGCGGTGAAGTGTGGCCGGAG
>DATKPX010000049.1:0-7241 GCA_035523855.1 Allostellaceae bacterium | reverse complement strand
CAGCGCGGCAACGAGGCGGCCGAGATTATCGTCGAGCTCGGCGATCATGCCGTAATAGGTGGCGCGGATCTGGCGGATGGCGCGCGCGTCGAGCTCCGCCATCGGCCTTCCCTCCTGCAGCAGCATCGGCCCGGCCCATTGCCGCTCCAGATGCTGCTTCAGCCAGGGATGCTGCGCGCCCTCCGCCGCGCGATCCGCGCGGCCGCGCGGCGGCGGCACCGCGTCGGCATCGTAGCGCGCGTTGTAGGGCGCCGGCGCGATATAGGGCGGATGCGGCCGGTAATAGGAAAGATGGACGCACCAGCCCTCGCGGCCCTTCATGTAATCGAGCGCGGCATTGGTGAGGAAGCGGGTCTCGCTGTCCTCGGCGGGATAGCGCGCGGGCGCGAAGCTCGGGCCCGCGCCGCCCGTCTCGCCGAGCTTGCGGAGCGGCAGGAACATGTCCTTGCCCGGCGCCGACGGCCGCGGCACGTCATAGCCCTTGGCGGCGAGGTAGTCGATCCAGGGCGCGAAGCTCTCGGCCATCGCCACCACGGGCGTGAAGCCCGGCAGCACGCCCTCATAGGTGGCGCGGCGGGGATCGCCCAGGGGCAGCAGCCGCGGATCGAGTGCCGTGTCGGTGTAGCCGAAGAGCGCGGGGTCGTAGCCGGCCTGGCGCAGCTCGCGGGCGAGGTTGGCATGACGGTCGTCAAGCGGAATGCCGTTCCTGACCGAGCGGTGCGTGTGCATGTAGAGGCCGGTGAAGAGCGAGGCGCGCGCCGGCCCGCAGGGCGCCGCCTGCGTGTAGTGCCGGCGGAACAGCACGCCGTCGCCGGCGAGCGCGTCGAGGTGCGGCGTCCGGAGGCAGGGATGCCCCATCGCCGAGAGGCAATCGCCCCGCCACTGGTCGAAGGTGATCAGAAGTATGTTCCGCCGTGCCATCGGCGGAGATTAGAGCATTTCCGGGCGCGCCTGGGAGCCCGTTGACGCTTCGCGGCGGCCTGGCCCGGAGCGCGGGTCCCTTATTCGGCCCTTAAGGGAGCCTCCGCGGGGGCGCCATTCCCGGCCGCGCGCTCCGCCACGCGCGACAGCGTATCGAGCCCCGCCGCGCGCTTTCGGAGCGCGGCGGCGTGAGGTCTCATGTTGAGATCGGATTGAATGATGTGGTCGATGAACCAGGATCGCAGGATCTCGGCGACCGCCCGATGAATTTCGATCACCTTTTCCGGAACTGCCTTGACGTCGAAGCGCGCACGCAGCGCATCGAGCCGTTTCAGCAGGTCGCGGTGCTGATAGACATGCGAATCGCTGTAGGGATATCCGATCGCCCTCTGCAATGAGATCTCGCGCTTGAAGTGGACCTTGGTGTAGTGGTCCAGCTTGACGAGGATCCGCACGCACTCCTGCGCGCTGGGCGATTTCTCCTCGATGTCGAGGAACTCATTGGTGATCGCGATGATCTGTCGATGATCGTCATCGATCACGCCGCAGTCTACCGACATCTGTGGCCGCCACGCGATGTGCATCATGGCCTCACAATCACGAATGCCGTCGAGGTCATCGCAGGCGTGACGCACGACGGTATGAACCCGCTCGCCCCTGCTTGCGGTGCTGCGCGTACCGCGAGAGGAGAGATCGCACCGATTGGTGTAGGTGTGATTAAATTCTTGGTGCAAACGGCGGTGCAATCTGTCGCAGCGCCCGAGGCGACGCGCTTCAGCATGCTCGCGTGTTCATCGAGGCGGAGATTACCCCGCCGGCGGCCGGCGACGGGGCAGCGATCGCCTAGCCGTGCCCCGCGAGATTGATGGCGAGGATGCCGATGACGCAGCAGGAGGCGGCGAGGATGCGCGAGCGTCCGAACGGCTCGCGCAGCAGCATCGTTCCCATCGCCGCAGCGATGATGACGCTGGTCTCGCGCAGCGCCGCGATCGGCGCGATGGCGCCGAGGCTGTAGCACCAGATGACGGCGCCGTAGGCGGTCATCGCCAGCACGCCGCCGGCGACGCCGGGCTTCCAGCTCGCCAGCACGGCATTGACGAGGCTGCGCCGCCGCGCCGCCGCCGCGATCAGCGCCATTGAGAGGCCGTCGAGGATGAAGAGCCAGGCGATGTAGCCGCCGGGGCTGCCGGAGTGGCGCACGCCGAGCCCGTCGGCGATGGTGTAGGCGGCAATGCAGCAGCCGTTGGCGAGCGCCAGGCTCACCGGCTTCCAGTCGACGAGCTCGCTCCAGCGGAACCGGTTGAAGGCGAGGCTGAGGATGCCGAGGCAGAGCAGCACGACCCCCGCGAGCTGCACGGGTCCCAGCCGCTCGCCGATGAGCCAGGGCGAGAGAAACGCCACGATGAGCGGCGCCGCGCCGCGCGCCAGCGGATAGACCTGGCTCAGGTCGCCGAAGCGGTAGGAGCCGAGCAGGAACACGTAATAACCGAAATGGATCAGCACCGAGAGCAGGATGAAGACCCAGCTCGCCGGCGCCGGCGGCGCCACGAAGAGCAGGATGACGAGACCGGCGACCGCGCCGGTGAGATTCATGAGCCCGGTGGTGGTGAGCCGGTCTTTCGAGACCTTGAGCAGCGCGTTCCACGACGCGTGCAGCAGCGCCGCCAGCAGCACCAGCGCGATGACGACGGGATCGAGACCGAGAGAGGGGGTCATCGGATCACGGAGCGCTGCGCCCCACCCCGCTCCTTCACGCTCACGCCAGCCCCGCCTCGAGGACCACTTCGGCGATGGATTCCTCGACGATCGCCAGCGCCTGCTCCATCTGCGCGCGCGTGGTGACGAGCGGCGGCGTCAGGGTCAGCACATTTCCCATCGTGGTCTTGAAGCTGAGGCCGCGGTCGAGGCAGCGGTAGAGCACGGAGTCCGCCGCGTCGCCGGCGGGCGCCTTGCTGGCGCGATCCAGCACCAGCTCGATCCCGATCAGGAAGCCGCGGCCACGCACGTCGCCGATGATCGGATGCTTCCACTTCATCTCCTCGAGCCGTGCGAGCGCGAATTCACCCACCTTGCGCGCGTTCTCCACCAGCCCCTCGCTCTCGATGATCTCGATCGTCGTCAGCGCCGCCCGCGCGGTCACCGGGTTCTTCTCGTGGGTGTAGTGGCCGAAGGCCCAGTCGCCGGCGACGTCGAGCTCCGGCCGGCAGATCGCGGCGGCGATCGGCAGCACGCCGCCGCCCAGCGCCTTCCCCAGCACGAGGATGTCCGGCACCACGCCCTCGTGCTCGCTCGCGAACATGCGGCCGGTCTTGCCGAGGCCGGTCGGGATCTCGTCGAAGATGAGGAGCGTGCCGTGGCGGTCGCAGGCCTCGCGCACCGCCTGCCAGTAGCCGGGCGGCGGCAGGTAGGGCACCGCGCGCGCCGGCTCGGCGATGACGGCGGCGACGTCGCCCTCGCGCTCGAGCACATAGGAGACGTAGCTCGCGCAGGCGGTGCGGCAGAGCGCCAGATCCGGCTTGCCGTCGCGCTCGGGATAGCCGTAGGCGCAGCGGTAGCAGGCAAAGGGTGCCGCATGCTCGGTGCCGCTCAGCAGCGGCCCGATCGGGCCGCCGCGAAAGAGCTGCTCGCCGCCGACGCTGGCGGCGCCGAAGCCCGCGCCGTGGAAGGCGTCCCAGAAGGAGAGCGTCTTGTGCCGGCCGGTCTTGGCGCGCGCCAGCTTCAGCGCCACCTCGACCGCGTCGGAGCCGCCGGTGGTGAACAGCACCTTGGCCAATGGGCCGGGCGCGATCTCCGCCAGCTTCCGCGCCAGCGCCACCGCCGGCTCCGAGGTGAAGCGGCGCGGCGTGAAGGAGAGATCGTCGAGCTGCGCCTTGATCGCGGCAATGAGGCGCGGATGGCCGTAGCCGATGTGATGGACGTTGTTGCCGTGGAAATCCATGTAGCGCCGGCCGGCGAGATCCTCGATCCAGATCCCCTCGGCCTTGCGGATCGCCGAGAGGCAGGGCGTCGAGACCGACTGGTGCAGGAAGAGCCGCGCATCCTCCGCCAGCATCGCCTCGATGGCGGGATCGCGGTGGCGCGCGGCCCATTCCGCGCGGCGGCTGGACTTGTTGACGTCGCCTTCCGACTGGCGCGGCGGGCGGTCGCGGCCTAGAGCCACGGCAGCGAGTAGGTCTTGACGTTGGTGAAGCTCTTCATCGCCTCCAGCACGCCTTCCTTGTAGCCGAGACCGGAATCCTTGACGCCGCCGAAGGGCGACATCTCGATCCGGTAGCCTGGCACCTCGCGGACATTGACGGTGCCGACCTTGAGGTCGCGCACGAAGCGGGTGACGTAGTCGAGGCGGTTGGTGCAGACGCCGGAGGAGAGCCCGTAGGCGGTGGAGTTCGAGAGCGCCACCGCCTCGTCGATATCCTTGAAGGTCATGACGGGCGACACCGGCCCAAAAGTCTCCTCGCGCACCAGCTCGCACTCCGGCGGCACCCGATCGAGGACGGTCGGCGCGTAGAGCGCGCCCTCCCGCTGGTGGCCGCAGAGAAGCCGGGCGCCGCGGGAAATCGCGTCCTCGACCCGGCGCTCGATGCGCTTCGCCGCCTCCTCGTCGATGACGGTGCCCATGTCGGTCTTGGGATCCCCGGGATCGCCGTATCTGACGGCCTTGGTCTTCTCCACCAGCAGGGCGGTGAAGCGATCGGCCACGTCCTTGTGCACGAGGATGCGCTTCACCGCGGTGCAGCGCTGGCCGGAATTCTTGTAGGAACCGGATGCCGCCAGTGTCGCCGCCTCCTCGATGTCGGCGTCCTCCATGACGATGAGGGGATCGTTGCCGCCCAGCTCGAGCACGCAGCGGCGGTAGCCCAGATGCTCGGCGATGTATTTGCCGGCGCCGACGCCGCCGGTGAAGGTGACGAGCTCGACGTCGGGATTGGTGATGAGCTCGTCGGCAATCTCGCGGGGATCGCCGGTCACCACCTGGAACATCTCCGGCGGCAGGCCCGCCTCGTAGAGCACGTCCGCCAGCAGCAGCGCTGACAGCGGCGTCTTCTCCGAGGGCTTCAGCACCATCTTGTTGTTGGTGGCGATCGAGGGCGCCACCTTGTGCGCCACCTGGTTCAGCGGGTGGTTGAAGGGGGTGATGGCGCTGATGGCGCGCAGCGGCTCGCGCAAGGTGTGGATGCGCCGGCGCTTGCCGTGCGGGGTGATGTCGCAGGAGAAGGTCTGGGAATCGTCCGCCAGCGTGAGCTGGCCCGAGAGCAGGAACACGTCATAGGCGCGGCCCACCTCGTAGAGCGTGTCCTTCTTGCAGAGACCGGATTCCGCTGTGATGAGATCGGAGATCTCCTCCTTGCGCGCCACCAGCAGGTCGGCGGTGCGGCGCAGGATCTGCGAGCGCTGGTCGCGGGTGAGATCGGCGCGGTAGTTTGCGGCGACCTGGAAGGCGCGGCGGACATCCTCCACCCGCGCCTTCGGCACCGTGCCGACAAGCTCGCCGGTATAGGGGTTCGTCACCTCGATGAGGCGGACGGCGCCGACGCGCTCGCCGCCGATGCGCATCGCCTCCTGGCGGAGAGCGGGCTTGCTTGCGAGCGAGACCGGCGGCGTCATGGGCAGCTCCTCATTGCGCGTGGTTGAGCGCGAGATCGAAGGCGTCGAAATTGCGCAGGTGCCGGTCGCCGGCGAGGCCGCGCACCCGGCGGCTCAGGATCAGCGGCACGTTCTGCTCGGAAAGCCCGCCATGGGAGCGGAGCGGCGCGTCGAGGCCGCTGAGATCGTGCCTGGCGGCGCTGGTGCCGATCACCGTGTGGCGGTCGGAGATGGCGACGATGTCGCCGAGCCGGTCGGCCGGCAGCTCCAGCTCCTCGGCGGCGCTCTCGCGGTCGAGGACGCGCAGCATGCCCGGCCGCTGAGCGATCTCCGCCATCACGGCGGCGCGGTCGCCCGCCGTCAGATAGACCGTGGCGAAGGAGCCGAGCGCGCCGTGATGCACCACGTAGGGATCGGTGATCGGCAGGATGACGCGCGACTTGCCGGCGCCGAGCTGGCGGTCGAGCAGGTCCTGCAGGTAGATCACCTTGGGCTTGCCGGCGGCGTCGGTCTTGCCGTTCATGCCGTGGTCGGCGGTGATCGCGATCAGCGCGCCGGCGGCATCGAGCTGACCCAGGTAGCGGTCCATCATGGCATAGAAGCGGTTCGCCTCCGCCGTGCCGGGCGCGTGCTTGTGCTGGATGTAGTCGGTGGTGGAGAGGTAGAGGATGTCGGGCTTGCGCGGCGCCTGCATCAGCTTGACGCCGGCGGCGAAGACGAACTCGCTGAGATCGGCGCTGTAGACCGAAGGCAGCGGCAGCCCCACCAGCTTCAGCACGCCGGTGATGCCGTTCTCCTCCACCGTCGCCTTGTCCGCCTTCTCCGCCGAGAAGCAGATGCCCTCCATGCGATGGCCCAGCAGGGTGCGCAGCTTGTCCTTGGCGGTCACCACCGCCACCTTGGCGCCCGCCTGGCTGAAGGCGGCGAGGATGGTGCCGCAGCGGAGATAGCGCGGATCGTTCATCATCACTTCCGCGTCCGCTTCGCGGTCGTAGAAGTAGTTGCCGCAGATGCCGTGCACCGAGGGCGGCACGCCGGTGACGATGGAGAGGTTGTTGGGGTTGGTGAAGCTCGGCACCACGCAGTCGGCGATGTACTGGCTGCCCTGCTTCAGCGCCTTGGCGAGCCAGGGCATCTCTCCGGCGGCGATCGCCTGCTCCGTGTAGTCGGGCTCGCTGCCGTCGACGCAGACCACCACCACGGGCTGCTTCGGCCAGTGATAAGTGCGGCCATTGACGGTGACGGTGCGGCTCATCGCTGCTCTCCTACCCTACGGCGGCTCGCGCCGGCGCCGCGGGGCCGCAATTCGTCACGCCGAACTCCGCCAGGGTCTCGCGGATCGCCGCCAGCGCGCCCCGCATCTCCTGTTCGCCCAGCGCGCCGATGCAGCCGATGCGGAAGGTGTCCGCCACGGTGAGCTTGCCGGGATAGATGACGTAGTTCTTCTCGCGCAGACGATCATAGAACCGCTCGAAATGGAAGCGCGGATCGGCGGGCGTCAGCACGGTGACGATGATCGGCGCCTGCAGATTGTCCGGCAGCAGCGTCTCGAAGCCGAGGGAGCGCAGCCCCTCGATCAGGATCGCGCAGTTGCGGCGATAGCGCGCGCCGCGGCCCGCGACGCCGCCCTCCGCCGCGTGCTGCTCCAACGCGCTGCCGAAGGCGGCGAGCACATGGGTGGGCGGGGTGAAGCGCCACTGGCCGTTCTTCTCCATGGCGCGCCACTGCTCGTAGAG
>DATKPX010000048.1:0-4764 GCA_035523855.1 Allostellaceae bacterium | reverse complement strand
CCACCGTCGCCCGCGCGAAATCCTCGATATAGTCGATGAGCTTGTCGGAGGCGCGGCCGGCCGCCTCGGCGTCGCCGCCGGCGATGGCGCGCGCGGCCTCGGCGTGGAGCCGCGCCGCCAGCGGCAGGTCGGCCGCCTCCTTGTAATGGAGATACCAGAAGCGGCGCGAGAGCCCCTGCATCAGCGTCATGGCGCTCGCCGCGAACTCGTTGCGCGCCGCCGCGACGGAGAGCTCGTTGAACTCGCGGTCGAGGCGCATGAAGGCGGTGTCGTCGTTGCCGGCGGCGGCCTTCTCCATGCCGAGCGCGATTTCCTCGAGCCGCCGGCGCTCGTCGGCGTCGGCGCGCCTCGCCGCTTGCCGCGCCACCAGCCGCTCCACCTCACGGCGCAGCTCGAGAAGCCGCAGCTGCGTCTTGATGTTGATCTCGGAGACGATGATGCCGCGATGGGGAATGATGGTCACGAGACGCTCGCGCGCGAGCCGCCACAGCGCCTCGCGGATCGGTGTGCGCCCGATGCCCAGACGCTGGCTCAGGATCGCCTCGGAGACGACGGTGCCGGGCGGGATCTTGAGGGTGACGATCTGCTCCTCGAGCTCGCGGTAAGCCCGGGCGGTCAGGCTCTCCCGCGTCTCGTCCGGCGCCGGTCTCGTCCGGCGCCGGCGCGATGCGCTCCTGGCGGCTCTAGCCACGGCCGAGCGCCTTGTCGATGTCGGCGGAGGTGAGGCGCCAGGCATTGTCGAGATGCGCCACCACCTCGCGCATGAAGGGCTCGTGCCGCCTGAGCGCCTCCTGGTCGTCGCCCAGGTGATCCGCCAGCAGAGCGAGCGCCAGCTGCGCCGGCCCCGGTCCCTCGAAGGTCCATTCGAAGCCGGTCTTCGAGAGCCGCTTCAGGTCGTAGCGCGGCGGCAGCGGCCTGCCATCCACCGTCACCTCCGAGCCCTCGAGGCTGCGGCCGCCCTCATAGACCTTCATGGCCTCCCCTCCCTAATCGAAGCCGATCACCGCGCGGATCACCTCGCCGCGCTTCAGCGCCGCGAAGCCCTCGTTGATCTCTTCGAGGCGGATGCGGCGGCTCACCAGCTCGTCGAGCATCAGCCTGCCCTCGAGATAGGCCCGGGCGAGGCGCGGGAAATCCCGCTCCGGCCGCGCGCCGCCATAGCTCGAGCGGACGATCTGCTTCTCGCCCATGAGCGAGCCCCAGCGGAACGCCACCTCATGGTCCACGTTCACCTTGCCGAGCCAGACGATCCGGCCGCCCGGCCGCACCGCCTCGGCGGAGAGCCGGAAGGCGCGCTCGTTGCCGGCCGCCTCCAGCACGCAATCGGCGCCGCGCCCGCGCGTCAGGGTTTTCGCGACGTCGACCGCGTCCTCGCGTCCGGCATCGACCGTGTGCGTGGCGCCGAGCCGCCGCGCGAGATCGAGCTTCTTGTCGTCGAGATCGACCGCGATGATCGCGGCGGCGCCGGCGAGCCGCGCGCCCTGCACGGCGCTGAGGCCGACGGCGCCGCAGCCGATCACCATCGCCACGTCGCCCGCCCCGAGCCGCGCCACGCTGGTGGCGGCGCCGACACCGGTCATCACGCCGCAGCCGATGAGGCAGGCGCGGTCGAACGGGATCTCCCTCGGCACCACCACCGCCGACTGCGCCGGCACGATGCAGTATTCGGCGAAGGAGGCGATGTACATCATGTGATGGAGGGGCGCGCCGGCGTGGCGGAGCTTGGCCTCGCCGTCGAACTGCACCGCCCTGGGGCCGAGCCTCAGATAGGTCTCGCAGAGGATCGGCTGGTCGCGCTCGCAGTAGAAGCAGCGGCCGCAATGGGGATTCCACGACAGCACCACCGGATCGCCCGGCCGCGGATGGCCGACCGCGCTGCCGACGCGCTCCACCACGCCGGCCGCCTCGTGGCCGAGCACGATCGGCAGCGGGTAGGCCAGCTCTCCCTCGATGACTTCGAGATCGGTATGGCAGAGGCTGGTGGCGCGGACCCGCACCAGCACGTCATCGGGGGCGAGATCCGCCGCCTCCACTTCCTCGATGGCGATGGGGACCTGGGTCCGGTGCAGCACCGCCGCGCGAAACTTCATCCAGCCGGCGCCTCCCCGCACCCGGCGGCAATATACCGGCAATATGCGAGGCCGCACCAGCCGACGGCGAGCGCGGGCCTGCAAATGTACCGCAAAGTGCCCTCGCACGGACTTGCCGCATCTGCTATAGAAGTTCTCGCCATTCCTTTCCGCAGAGTTCAACAAGCTCGCGGGCTCGATCAACAAAGACACAACTCCGCGTAGAAGTGCTTTTGGCGCCTATTGCGCATCCCCCGGCCCACGCCGGGTTGAATACTTGGGCATATCATGACCGAATTGATGGATACCGTGACCGAGGTCGATATTTCTATGCCGGCGCCGGGCGCGCCAGTCGTCACGACGCACAGTGGGCGCGGCTCGGAGATACCCCTTCCCCTGGTAGCGCGGCTGGTGGCCAAGCTGGTGGCGGGCCGCCCGACCGAGGCCAGCGAGATCCCCGGCCTGGTGCTGACGGTGAGCGCCACGGTGGCGCTCCTGCTGAACCCGCCACCCGCCCCGGTGGAGATCGAGGTCGTCGCCAAAGAGCCGGCCCCGCCCCGTGCCCGGCGCAGCACCGGCCGCCGCCCGGGGCGCCCGCGCAAGGAAGCGGCCGCCGCGGTGCCGGAGATACCCGAGGCGCCGGCGCCGCCGCCGATGCCTCGCCTGGTGCGCCGCGCCGAGGCGGTCGCCGCGCCGCCGGCGCCGGACATCGCCATCCTCGAAGTGCCGTCCGACGGCACCGTCCGCGGCGTCGTGCGCTGGTTCGACCCGGCGCGGCAGACCGGCGGCCTCCGCCTCACCGGCGTGCCGGAGGACGTGGCGCTCGATCCCCCGGTCTTCGCCGCCACCGGCGTCACCCGGCTCTTCAAGGGGCAGGAGATCGAGGCCACGGTGAGCCGCGTGGGCGGCCGCGTGCACGTGACGCGACTCAAGATCCCCGGCGGCCCCGCGGCGCCGATGGTCTCGGGACCGATCGCCGCCAGCAACGGACGCAAGCCGCGCATGGTGATGGTAGAGAAGAAGCGCGACGCGCTCCGCCGCGTCGCCGCCCGCAGCGAGGCCGAGCATCTCCTGGGCGCGCCCGGAGCGCCGAAACCCTCCCGCTGAGTCGCCGCCGATTGTGACAGTCACCGCGCCGTGATCGACGGCGCGGCCCGCCCGGCGTATGCTTGTCGCGCGCGAGGCGATGGCAGGGCTCTCGCCTCCCGGCAACACACCGAACGAACGACAGAGGAGGCTTCATGGCCGCGCCCATCGTCTACGGTCCCCCGATCAGCACCTATGTCCGCACCGTGCGCCTGACGCTGGAGGAGAAGCCGGCGTCCTATGAGTTCGTCGACGTCTCCATGCTGAAGGGCGAGCACAAGGAGCCGTCGCATCTCGCGCGCTGCCCCTTCGGCCGCGTGCCCGCCTTCAACGATAATGGCTTCGAGCTCTACGAGACCGGCGCCATCACCCGCTACATCAACCAGAGCATCCCCGGGCAGGATCTGCAGCCGATCGAGGCGCAGCCGCGCGCGCGGATGAACCAGATCATCGGCATCATCGATTCCTATGCCTATCCCAACATGATCACCAGGATCGTCATCCAACGCCTGGTGCATCCGATGCTGGGCGCGCCGGTGGACGAGGCGGTGATCAAGGACGGCATCCCGACCGCCGAGCTCTGCCTCAAGGAGTTCGAGCGGCTGATGGCGAACGGCAAATATCTCGTCGGCGATCGCGTGACCCTCGCCGACCTCTTCCTGGTGCCGGTCTATCACTATCTCGCGCTGACGCCCGAGGGCCAGGACCTGCTGAAGCCGCGCGCCCGCATCCGCGCCTGGTGGGACCTGATGAAGGATCGCAACAGTGTCGTCACCACGGTGCCGAAGTTCGGGTGAGATAAAGTCCTTCTCCGCCCTTCAGGGCGGAGAAGGATTTAGGATGAGGTGGGTGTCGATCGAGAGCTCGAACTTCGCACCAAGAGTCCCCCACCTCACCTAGCCTCGCCGCCCCCAGGGGCGGAGAGGAACGATGATCATCGCGTTCCCAATATCGTCCCCGCCATCGCGCGGGGATCGCGCTGGGGCCAGCGGCCGTGCTCCACCTGGTGGAAGAAATCGGCGGCGGCCTGGTTGAAGAGCGCGGGCTCCTCCAGGTTGATCACATGGCCGCTGTTGGGGATCACCACCAGCGCCGCCGAGGGAATGACGCGCTTGAGATAGAGGCCGGGCTCGAGGCAGGGCCAGTCCTCGTCGCCGGTGACGATGAGGGTCGGCAGCGTCATCTTCGCGAGTGGCACCTCGAGATCGTAGAGCGAGGGCCGCATCCGCTGCACGCCCAGCAGCGTCAGCGCCGATCCCGTGGTCGAATGCTCGGCGAGCTGGCGCGCGAACTCGGCGAAGCCGCGCGGATCCTTGTTGAGGTACTGCACGCGTGTCGGCCCCATGGCGTAGATCGGCGCCACCTCGGCAATGCCCTTCTCCTGCAGGTTCTTCGCGGTCTGCTCGGATTCCGCCTGGAACTGCTGGCGCTTCCCGGGCTCGGCGCCATAGCCGCAGCCCGCCACCACGATCGAGAGCGCGCGGTCGGCATAGTGCATGCCGAAATGCAGCGTGGCGAAGCCGCCCATGGAGAGGCCGACTACATGGGCCTTCTCGAGCTTGAGCGCGTCCAGCACCGCGCGGATGTCGTCGCGGGCGCGGTCCTGGGA
>DATKPX010000047.1:0-20349 GCA_035523855.1 Allostellaceae bacterium | reverse complement strand
CGATGTCCTCCGCCAACGAGACGGTGGTCGAGCTCCGGAAGACGCTGGTGCTGGCGAACGGCGCCGCCACCGATCTCTCCGCCGCCCTCAAGCAGTTCGACGTCACCGCCCAGCATCTCGACGGGCTGGTGCAGGACAACCGGCCGGCGCTCCGGGACTTCACCCGCAGCGGCCTCGGCGAGCTCAACCAGCTGATCTCGGACACCCGCGTCCTGGTCGGCAGCCTCACCCGCATCGCCGGCGAGATCGAGCGCGATCCCAGCCGCTTCCTGTTCGGCGATCGCGGCAGCGGGTACAAGCCGAAATGATCGCCCTCGCCCGACGCCTTCTCGCGCTCGGCCTGCTGCTGGCGCTCGCCGGCTGCGGCGGTCTGCTCGGCGCCAACGGGCCGCCGCCGCAGCTCTATACGCTGACCGCGGTGCCGGCGGCGGATTTCCCGCCCAACCTGCCGCGCTCGAAGATCCAGCTCCTGGTCGAGGTGCCGGTGGCGCCGGGCGGGCTCGACACCGAGCGCATCGCCCTCATGCGCAGCCCCACCACCCTCGACTATTTCGCCAACGCCGCCTGGACCGACCGGGCGCCGATCATGGTGCAGGGGCTGCTGGTGGAGAGCTTCGAGAACACCGGCAAGATCGGCGCCATCGGCCGCGAGGGCGTGGCGCTCCGCGCCGATTACGTGCTGAAGCCGGAGCTGCGCGACTTCACCGCGGTCTACACCGGCAACGATGCGCCCATCATCCGCGTGCGCATGGGGCTGAAGCTGGTGCGCATGTCCGACCGCCAGATCGTCGACCAGCGCTCGGTGGAGGCGGAGGAGCGCGCGCAGCAGAACTCCATCGGCTCGGTGGTGGAGGCCTTCAACGCCGCGCTCCACCGCGCCATGCGGGACGCCGTCGTCGGAACGCTGCCGGCGCTCGGCGGCTCCTGAGCCGCATGGAGCGCCGCTCCGCGCAAGCCGCTCCGGTCGACGAGCTCGCCCGCCTCTCCCGCGCCGAGCTCGAGCGCATGGCGGCGGCCGGGCGCGAGGCGCTCGACTGCCAGCGCGTGCTGGCGAAGACCGGCGACAGCGTGGTGAGCGAGGCGCTCCGGGGATCGCAAGCCTTCTACGAGTGGCAGCACTATCCCGAGGGCGACGTCTACGATCCCGCGAGCCACGCCCAGTACTACTATCACGCCCATCCCGCCGGCGAGCGCGCGGGCGAGCATGGGCACTTCCACACCTTCCTCAGGCCGCGCGGCATGCCCGCCGGCACCCGCCCGGTGGTGCTGCCGGAGCTCGCCATCCCCGGCGCGCCCGCCCAGCCGCACGGACCGGTGGTGCCGCCGGCGCCGCAGCCCTGCCAGGGCCCCGACAACGAATCGTTGAGTCACCTTGTCGCCATTTCTATGAGCGAGCGGGGGCTGCCGATCCGGCTCTTCACGACCAACCGCTGGGTCACCGGCGAGACCTGGTACGCAGCATCCGACGTCGTGCGTTTCCTGGAGCGCTTCACCATCGACCTGGCGCGCCCGTCCTGGGCGCTCAACCGCTGGATCGGCGCGCTTTTCGTGCTGTTCCGGCCGCAGATGGCGGAGCTGCTGCAGGCCCGCGACAACGCCATCATGAGCTGGCGCCGCCGGCACCGCGGCCGCATCCATGTCTTCGAGGACCGCCGGCTGGAAGTCACCGCCTCGTTGGATATCGACGTCGAGGCGCAACTAAATCGGGTCGAGGCCGCGCTCAGCCGCGGCAAATAGTCAGCATTTGTCATTAAGTTCTTCTTAGGCAACCCTAATGCAAGATGAGCATCCGGGCGGCGTCCCTGCCGCCTGTCGCCGGCTCGTCGGAGGCAGATGTCCAACGCTCTCACCCTCGCGGACGTGAAGCGGCTCCTCGCGGATCCCTCCGCGGAGAGACGCGCGGAGATGGCGGCCAAGGTCGCCGAGCAGTTCAAGCACACCCTCACGCCGCAGGAGCGGCGCATCGCCGAGGAGATCGTGCGCGCGATGACGCGCGACGCGGTGATGCGCGTGCGCGAGGCGCTGTCGGAGCATCTCAAGGACAGCCCGCACCTGACCCGCGACGCGGCGCTGACCCTGGCCCGCGACGTCGACAAGGTGGCCGTGCTGGTCCTGCAGCACTCGCCGGTGCTGAGCGACGAGGACCTCATCTCTCTCATGGCGAGCGCGAGCTCCGCCAAGCTCAAGGCGATCGCGCGGCGCGCCAGCGTGTCTGAGCCGGTCTCCGCCGCGATGGTGGCGACCGACGACGGCGCGGCGATCGCCGCGCTGGTCGACAATGCCGGCGCCGAGATCGCCGAGCCCACGCTTCATGATGTGGTGACGCGGCACGGCGGCAACGCCGAGATCGAGGCGGCGATGGCGCGCCGGCCGGACCTGCCGCTGCCCATCCTCGAGCGGCTGGTGGCGGCGGCGTCCGACCAGCTGCGCCAGATCCTCATCCAGCGGCACGATCTGCCCGACCGCATCGCCGGCGACCTCGTCTTCCAGATCCGCGAGCGCGCCACCGTCGAGCTGCTGAGCCCGCTGTCGCGCGAGATGGAGACCGGCGAGCTGGTGGCGCATCTCAAGAGCGTCGGCCGGCTCACGCCCTCGATCATGCTGCGAGCCCTCTGCGTCGGCGATCTGAGCTTCGTCGAGGCGGCCTTCGCCACGCTCGGCCGCGTGCCGCTGCACAACGCCCGCGCGCTGATGCACGACGCCGGGCCGCTCGGCCTGAAGTCGCTCTACGACCATGTCGGGTTGCCGAAATCGATGTTCCGCGCCTTCCGCGTCGCCTTGGAAGTGGCGCGCCAGACGCCGCATGACGGCGGCGAGCTCGACCGCGAGCGCCGCCAGCGCCGCATCATCGAGCGCATCCTCACCCAGTTCGAGGATGTCGGCACCGAGAACCTGGACTATCTGCTGGAGCGCCTGCAGGCGAGCTCCGAGGCGCAGTCGGCCTCCGCCGCCTGACCTACTGCGGCGCCGCCGCCGTCGGCTCCGCCGGCGCCATGTCCGGCCGCGGCGGCAGGCGATTGTTCCGGAGGCATTCCCGCACGAACTGGTCGCGCTTCTGCGCCCCTTCGACCGTGTAGTCCGGGTATTTGGTGAAGGACGTGCGCGTGCACTTGTCCGCCGCCTGCCAGCGCTGATTGGCGGTATTGAGGCGGGTGTCCGCCTGCGCCGCGCCAGCGGCCAGCACCGTCAGCGCCGCGATCGCCGCAAAAATCCCGATCGTCCTCATCCGCCGCTCCGAGTCCTGTCGCCTGGTTCTCCTCTTCATTCTAGGCGAAGGCGGCGCCGGCCGCAAAAGCGCCGGCGCGAAGACCCCTGATGCGGCGCCACCCGAATGCGATGATGCCGAACTTCGCAGGCGAACCTCGGAATCTGAATCACACTAGCATCAATAAGTGGCCCGCTTCCCTGACTTTCGCTGACCAATTTCAGGGGCGGGACACCGGGCGAAAAGCCGTTGTCAGCGCCCGCGAATGCTGGCTTTCTTGACCGGAGGCAGGCGCGCAAGGCCCGAGGGGAGAGACCGTGCTGGCGCGACGTATGTATGATCTGCTCAGTCCGGATACGGCGTCTTGGCCGGCGCGGCTCTTCCGCGTCGCCCACCATGCCCTCGCCGCCACCGGGCTGCTGGCGCTCGTGCTCGACACCGTGCCCTCCGTCGAGACCCTGGCCGGCGCCGAGCTCGGCCTGGTCTTCGAGTTGGCGCTTGCCTTCTTCCTCGCCGAATACCTCCTCCGCCTCTGGGTGGCGCGCGAGGCGCCCTGGGCGACCGCCGGCCGTCCCTGGCGGGCGCGCCGGCAGTGGATCGTCACCGGCAGTGGCTTCATCGATCTCCTGGCGCTGCTGCCGCTGGCGGCGCTGGCGGCGGGGGCGCCGGTCTCCGTGGTGCACGATCTCGGCATGGTCTGGATCCTCAAGTTCGGCCGCTACTCCGAGGGGCTCCGGCTGGTGGGGCGGGTGCTCTACAACGCGCGCGGGCCGCTCGAGAGCGTGCTGCTCGCCTTCCTGCTGGTGCTGCTGCTGGCGGCGACTTTCGAGCACCTCGCCGAGGGCGGGCGCCAGCCCGAGACCTTCGGCAGCATTCCCCAGGCGCTCTGGTGGGCGGTGGTGACGCTCACCACCACCGGCTACGGCGACGTGGTGCCGGTGACGCCGCTCGGCCGCGTGATCGGCGGCGTGGTGATGATCTGCGGCATCGGCACCTTCGCCTTCCTCGCCGGCGTCCTCGCCAACAGCTTCGCCCAGGAGATGCACCGGCGCGAGTTCCTGCGCACCTGGGACCTGGTGGCGCGGGTGCCGTTCTTCCACAGCGTCGGCGCTCCGGTCATCGCCGAGGTGGCCAAGCAGCTGCGACCGCGCGACGTCACCGCGGGCGCCGTCGTGGCGCGCCGCGGCGAGCGCGGCGATTGCATGTACTTCATCGTCTCCGGCTAGGTGGCGATCCAGCTCGACTCCGGGCCGCTGCTGCTGGGCGAGGGGCAGTTCTTCGGCGAGATCTCCCTGGTGACCGGCAGCCCGCGCAACGCGACCGTGGTCGCCCGCAGCGCCTGCCAGCTCCTGGTGCTGGACATCGCCGATTTCCGCCGCCTCGCCGCCCAGCAGCCCGACCTCATGCGCGCCATCGACGAGGAGGCGCGCCGGCGGCTGGCGCATGCTCCCGCCAGGGTTTCCTAGGCGCCTATCCCTGCACGCTTCCAACGGCGGCGGAGACTTGGCCGGCGGGAGTTGCTATCTTCCGCCCCCTCATTCCAGAGGAGGCGACCCCCCGTGACCCGCCATCCGCCCGAATTGCGCGATCCCGACGACGATCCAGAGGAGTCCGACATGCCGGAGAGCAAAGAGAAGAGGCCGGCCGAAACCTTCACCAACGAGCTGGAGACCCGCCTCCTCAAGGGGCGCAAGGTCATGATCTTCGGCGAGATCAACGACAAGATGGCGCGCGACGTGGTCGCGCGCATCCTGGCCCTGGTCGACGAATCCTCCGAGCCGATCCAGATCTACGTCAACTCGCCGGGCGGCCACGTGGAGTCCGGCGACTCGATCCACGACATCATCAAGTTCGTGCGGACCAAGGTGCCGGTGCACATGATCGGCACCGGCTGGGTCGCCTCGGCGGGCGCGCTGATCTATTCCGCCGGGGAGAAGAAGCATCGCTACTGCCTGCCGAACACCCGCTTCCTGCTGCACCAGCCGATGGGCGGCGTGCAGGGCCCGGCGGCGGACATCGCCATCGAGGCGCGCGAGATCATCAAGACCCGCGAGCGCCTGAGCCAGATCATGGCCGAGGAGACCGGCCAGCCGCTGGAGCGCGTCCGCAAGGATACCGAGCGGAACTACTGGATGACGGCGACCGAGGCGGTGGAATACGGGCTTGCCACCAAGATCATCAAGTCGATCGACGAGCTGAAGTGAAGTCCGGGCGGCGGCGCCGGAAGAGCAGGCGCAGCGGCAGGTAGATGAGCCCATAGAGCAGCAGCGGCGCCTGGAGCAGCAGCAGGGATTTCGCCTGCTCGCTCAGCACCAGGCGCCGGCCCTGCACGAAGGTGCTGGCGCGGCAGCTGGTGGCGAGCGGCCCCACCCGCTCGCCGCAGGCTTCCTCGACATATTGCTCGAGGCTCAGGACGCGCCCGTCGACCCTCAGCTGCTCCCGGAACTGCGGCGCGAGCTTCCAGGTCCAGGCCAGGATCCAGAGCGTGGCGAAGAGGACGAAATAGCGGGACGCGCCGGTTCTTGCGGGCAAGGCGGCTCCTGGAGACGGGTCGCTGATCAATCGAGGCGCGCGGGCGGTTTGTCAATCGGCGGGCTGCTGCGAGGTCGGCCGGCGTCCTTCGACGCGCTTCGCTTTCCCGGGATGAGGGATGTTCTTTCCTGCGCCAATGATCCTCATCCTGAGCAAGAGCCGATAGGCCCGCGTCGAAGGACGCACGACGCCGCTACTCGATCTCCGCCGCTCGCCGCACACTGGCGATCATCGAGCTGCGCAGCAGGAACTGCTTGGCGAGCGCAGGGTCGGCGCCGGTGCGGCGGAGCTCGTCGAGGCGCTGGGCGCGGACGGCGGGGTCGCGCTCGTCGAGGAGCTGCTTGTTGCGGATCGACTGCGCCTGCACGAACTCGATGTTGGCCTGGCGGCGCTGGCGGACATAGCGGTCGAGCAGGCTCTCCTCGGCCTCGCCGCGCCAGACCGGGCCCAGCTTCTCGGCGAGGTTGATCGCCGCGTGGACGGCGCCGTTGAGGCCGAAGGCGCCGAGCGGGTTGTTGACGTGGGCGGCGTCGCCCACCAGCAGCATGCGGCCGAGGCGGAACTCGCCGGCAACCCGCTGATGCACGCGGTAGGTGCTCTTGTACTCGACCAGGTAGCGCTCAGGGCGCGGGATGAAGTTCTGCAGCAGCCGCTCGACGTTGTCCGCCGCCAGCACGATCTCCTCGGCGATCTCCGGATCGGTCGGGAAGAGGACGCGCCAGAGGCCGGGCGGCCCCTCATGGGGCATCTTGAAGATCGCCGACCAGTCGACGGGATCGGTGATGTAGGCGTTGGGCGTGAAGCCGTGCGGCGCCAGGTCGTAATAGGTGCTGACCACCAGGAAGCGCTCGGGCCAGGTGAAGCCGTCGAAGCTGACGCCCATGGTGCGGCGCACTTCGCTGCGGCCGCCGTCGGCGCCGACCAGATAGCGGCCGCGCACCGTCTCGATGCCATCGGATGTCTGCACCCGCGCGGTGACGCCGTCGGCGTCCTGGACGGCGTCGAGGAAGGTGTGGCCGAAGCGGACCTCGGCGCCGCCGACCTGCTGCAGGCGCCGGTAGAGCAGCGGCGTCAGCTTGAACTGCTCCACATGCAGGCGGAACGGGTAGGGCGTCTCGTCGGCGATGAGGCCGAGGTCCCACTCCACGATGACGTCGCGGCGATCGCGGATCTGCCAGCGCGGCACCTTGATGCCGAGCGCCAGGAAGTCCTCGGCGATGCCGAGCGGGCCCATCATCTCCACCGTGGGCGGATGGAAGCTGCCGGCGCGGAGGTCGCGCGGCAGCTTCGGCTCGCTCTCCAGCACCAGCACCGGCACGTCCTGGAGGGCGAGGCTCACCGCCACCGCGAGGCCAGCGGGCCCCGCGCCGACAATGATGACGGGATCGCGTCTTGCCATCCGAAATCTCGCTCGGTCTCGTTGCTGCGAAATGGTGAGAGTACTGATCATCGCCGCCCTGTCAACCGCCGCAGAGCCCCGGATGTGCCGCTGCGCGTCCTTCGACGCGCTTCGCTTGCTCAGGATGAGGCGCTTTCTCCCTGCCCTCCACAAAAGCTCCTCATCCTGAGCAAGCGGCCATAGGGAGCGTGTCGAAGGCCGCAGGATGGTTCTGCGGCGTCGCCCTGGACGCTCGCGCGCGCCCGCGATCCCGTGTTATGTGACGGGGCGAGTTTCCCAGCGAGAACCACCCCCATGCCCCGCTCCGACACCGCCCTCAGGGATCTCTATCGGCGGCCCGGCTTCATGATCCGCCGCGCGCATCAGATCGCGGTGGCGATCTTCCTCGAGGAGTGCCGCTCGAGCGGCCTCACCACGACGCAGTTCGGGGTGCTGCTGATCCTCGAGCGGCGGCCCGGCATCGACCAGAACACGCTCGCCCGTTTGCTCGGCCTCGACCGCTCCACCACCGGCCTCGTCGTGCGCAAGCTCGCCGAGCGCGGCCTCGTCACCCGGCCGGTGGGCGCGCGGGACCTGCGCCGGCGCGAGCTGCGCCTGACCCGGTCGGGCCTGGCGCTGCTGCGGCAGACGACGAAGGACGCGCGGCGCGCCCAGGCGCGGCTGCTCTCGCCGCTGCCGGCGGCCGAGCGCGAGCATTTTCTCGACCTGCTGGAGCGCCTCACCGCGGCCTTCAACGACACCACGCGGGTGCCGATCGACTACGCGGCGGGTCTGGCGGAAGACGAGGCGCCGGCGCGCGGCGGTCGCCGCCTCAGCCGGCGAGCAGCTCGCCGAGGGCGCGGTTGAGGAAGGCCTGGTCCGCGGGGTTCTGCGCCGGGTTGCCGGCGCGGTGGCCCCAGATCGACGGGATCGGGCGGAGCTCGGCGTTCGGCATCTCGGCCACCTCGCGCCGGTTGTCCTCGACGCGGAAATAAAGATCGGTCTCGCCGGGCATGACCAGCGCCTTGGCGCGGATCGCGCCCAGCGCCTGCTTGAGGTCGCCGCCATAGCGCGTGTTGGCGCTGATGTCGGCATGCTGCCAGCTCCAGAGCATCGCCAGCAGGTTGTTGGGGTCGCGGTTGATGAAGACGCCCTCCCAGCCATGCAGGAGGAAATCCTCGATCGAGGTGAAGCCCAGCTTCTCGTAGAGGCGCTCGCGGTAGAAGTCCTGCGACAGCGCCCAGCCCGCATAGATGCGCCCGACCGCGCGCAGGCCGCGCACCGGCGTCTCGGCGAACCAGCCGTCCCGCCAATGCGGGTCGGTCGTGAGCGCCGCCTTGACGCCCTCGAGGAAGACGAAATTGTGCGGCGAGCACCGGGCGGCGCCGCAGATCGGCGCGATGCGCTCAACCATCTCCGGGAAGAGCGCGCCCCAATGGAAGGCCTGCAGCCCGCCCATGGAGAAGCCCAGCACCAGCCTGAGCCGCTCGATGCCGAAGACCTCGCGCACCAGCCGGTGCTGCTGCACCACGTTGTCGTAGATGGTGACGTTGGGATAGCGGCCGCGATCGTAGGGCGAGGGCGCGTTGCTCGGCGAGGTCGAGAGGCCGTTGCCGAGCATATTGACGGTGATGATGAAGTATCTCCCGGGATCGAGGGCGGATCCCGGGCGGATCATCCATTCGAGGTCGGCGTGGGTGGAGCCGAACGGCGTGGTCATGAGGATGGCATTCGACTTCGCGGCGTCGAGCGTGCCGTAGGTCTTGTAGGCGAGCCGCGCGCCGCGGAAAGTGATGCCGGATTGCAGCAGGACGCTGCCGAGGTCGAAAGTCGCGTGATCGCTCATGAGGGCCGAGAAGGTGGGGGAAGGGGAGGTCGCGCGCCGCCGATGATAGGCGAAAAATCGCGCGCGCAGGAGCCCGCCGCAAGGATCGGGCAAGGTTAACAAAACCGACGCCGCTGAGGAGTAGGGAGCGAGTATATTCTCGCGCCCGCCGTGTAAAACGCGGGCCGCGCAAGTGAAAATCCCGCCGCCACATGCAGCGGCAACCAAAACTTAAAGGTATTTCTCAACAATCACCGGGAGTTTTCATCGGCTTGGGGTTGGGGCGGATCGGAGATCCATGACTGGGCGGACGACATCGGGTCGGGTCGAGCAGCGCCCGATGGCAGGCGTGGCCAGCTTCGAGGCGGCCGACATTCCCGGCGCCAAGCACGCGCCGGCGCTCGAGGCGCTGGTCGGCCGGCTGCTGTCGCGGCTCAAGATCGCGGTGATCTTCGGCGGCGACAAGTCGCTGGACGGCTCGGTCCTCTATCGCACCTTCAACACGCGCTCCTGGAAGAGCTACGAGGCGGTCGCGGGCGACATCGCGCGCTCGCTCCGCCGCATCGGCTTCCGCCACGTGGAGCTGATGGCCGACGACATGAGCCTGGGCGAGCGCCTGCGCCGGAGCGGCGCTCAGCTCGCCTGGCTCAATACCGCGGGCGTCCAGGGCCACAACTCGATCTGCCATGCGCCGGCGATGCTGGAGATGTTCGGCGTGCCCTATGTCGGGCACGATCCGCTGACGGCGACGCTCCTCGACAACAAGCAGTGGTTCAAGCGCGAGCTGATCGGCGCCGGCCTGCCGACCGCCGCCTTCGTCACCTGGCATCTCTCGCGCGGCCCTTTCCGGCCCGAGCGCAACAGCCGCTTCCAGCGCAACTTCGCGGGCTATGGCGGCCCCTTCGTGGTGAAGCCGGCGGTCGGGCGCGCCTCGCTCCATGTGGAGTTCGTGCAGGACGCGGCGGATCTGCCGGCGGCGGTGGCGCGCGTCCACGCGGCGACCCAGTGCGAGGTGCTGGTGGAGGCCTATCTTCCCGGCCGCGAGTTCGTGGTCGCCGTCTGCAGCGCGGTCACCGCCAAGGACGGCAGCCTCTATCGCCGCGAGGGTCCCTTCGTGTTCGGCGCCCAGGAGCGCGCGCTCGGCCCCGGCGAGAAGATCTTCACCTCGATGGATTTCCGCCCGATCACGCCGGAGCGGCTGAAGCAGGTCGACGCGCCGGCGGATGCCGCGATCCGCACCCAGCTGCACGATCTCGCCCGCAACATCTATCTCGAGTTCAACCTCGGTACCATCGTCCGGCTCGACGTGCGCGCCGACGCCGAGGGCCGCATCAACGTGCTGGAGGCCAATCCCAAGCCCGACCTCAAGCAGCCCACCGCCGAGGTCACCAGCCTGATCTGCGAGGGCCTCGGCGAGCACGGCATGAGCTATGACGATCTCATCCTGTCGCTGCTCGCCGATCGCATCGACGTCATGCTGATGCGCCAGCGCGGCATGTACCCCCATGTCGAGGAGCTGCTGCGATGATACCGGCTCCGGGAGGGGAGGCGGGCGTCGCGCGCCGGCAGGGTCGTCCGCTCGGGCGGCGGATCCGCGACGCTCTCACCATGTTCCTGGTCACCGGCCTCTCCCTGGTGCTGCTGGTCTATGTGGGCTACGGCGAGGGCAAGCGCACCTACGGCGAGTTCCAGATCGAGAAGATCGCGGCGCAGGCCGGCATCGTGCGCAATTCGATGGAGGCGTTCCTGCGCCAGGGCCTGCCCATGCGGCAGTATCCGGGCTTCGCGACGCTGGCCGGCCCGATCGTCGATACCGACGACGTCGCCGGCATGATCGCCTACGACCCGGCCGGCCGCGAGGTGTTCCGCAACATCGATCGCACCAGCCCGGAGATCCCGACGCCCTCGGGCCTCGACCGGATCACCGGCGACCAGACCACCACGCTGCAGACCGACGACTATTACCAGACCATCCTGCCGCTGCGCGGCCGCTTCGAGACCCGCGGCAGCCTGGTGGTGACGTCCTGGACCTCGGTGGTGCGCAACCACCTGCGCGGCGCCTTCGAGCCGCTGCTGCTGGTGGCGCTCGCGCTCTCGGCGGCCTTTGCGGTGCTGGTGACCTTGGCCGGCCCGCGGCTCGCCCAGGCGCGCGTGCCGTGGCTGCAGATCGGCTACGCGCTCGCTTTCCTCGCCATGGCGAGCTTCGTGATCGGAACCCTGGTCTCGCTCTATGCCGAGGGTGTCCAGGGCAAGGCGCGGGCGCTTGCCAACGCGCTGGGGCAGCGCGTCGGCGAGATCCTGGAATTCAAGCTGTCGCTGCACGACTTCGAGGGCATCGACCGCGCCTTCGCCGAGTATCAGCGGCTCAATCCCGACATCAGCGCCGCGGCGCTGCTGGTCGACGACCGCGTTCTCATCGACACCAACGAAGGCAAGGTCGGCAAGCCCTGGATCAGCGATCCCGGCACCTACGAGTACGTGCTGCCGGTCGGCAGGACCAACAGCGAGGCCACCGTCAGCATCGCGATCGCGGTGCCGCACGAGATCGTGTTCCGCCAGGTGATGCGGAGCGTGAAGAATTTCGCCGCGCTCTTCGTGGCCTCCGCCTTCCTCGCCGGCCTCTTCCTGCAGGTGGCGGCCTCGCTGCAGAACGCCGGCGGCCCGGCGTCGAGGAATTCCGGCGGCGCGCCGCTGATGCGCTCGGACGAGGAGCTGGCGCTGGGCGTGGTGAAGCCGCTCTTCTTCATCGCGGTCTTCGTCGAGAACATGACCTACTCCTTCCTGCCGCAATGGATGCAGCAGGTGGCGGGCGCCGCCGGGCTCTCCGCCGGCTTCGCCTCGGCGCCCTTTATGGCCTACTACCTCTTCTTCGCGCTGAGCCTCATTCCGTCCGGCCATTTCGCGCAGAATTTCGGGCCGCGCGCGCTGATGCATGGCGGGCTGGTGCTGGCCGGGCTCGGCCTCTTCGCCCTCGTCCTGCCGGTCGGGTTCTGGGGCGTGGTCGCCGCCCGCGGCGTCGCCGGCGTGGGCCAGGGCATGCTCTTCATCGGCGTCCAGTCCTATATCCTGGCGACCGCCTCGCCGGCGCGGCGCACCCAGGCCAACGGCATCATCGTCTTCGGCTTCCAGGGCGGCATGATCTCGGGCATGGCGATCGGCTCGCTGCTGGTGACCTACATGGATCCCGCCGGCGTCTTCATGCTGGCGGGTCTGCTCGGCTGCCTCACCGCCCTCTACGGCATCACCGTGGTGCCGGCGGAGCCGGCGCGGCGCTCGGCGGCGGAGCCGCTCGGCTCGACGCTCCGGCGGCTCTTCCAGGACATCTCCTGCGTGCTGCGCAACGGGCAGTTCATGCAGACCATGCTGCTGATCGGCATTCCCGCCAAGGCGGCGCTCACCGGCGTCATCACCTTCGCGCTGCCGCTGCTGCTGATCCGCCAGCACTACAAGCAGGAGGATATCGGCCAGATCATCATGCTCTATGCGATCGGCGTGGTGGTGGCGAGCCGCTACGTCGCGCGCTTCGTCGACCGCACCGGCCGGACCGCCCATGTGCTGGCCTTCGGCGCCGCGGTGAGCGGCATCGGCATGATCGCCGTCGGCATGAGCGAGGCCAACCCGCTGCTCGACGGCATCCTGAGCGGCGCGCTGCCGACGCTGGTGGTGACGACGAGCGTGATCGTCATCGGCATCGCCCATGGCTGCGTCAACGCACCCGTCGTCACCCACATCGCCGACCTCGAGCTTGCGCGCAAGATCGGCGTCAACTCGACCACCGCCGCTTACCGCTTCCTCGAGCGTCTCGGCCATATCGCCGGTCCGATCATCACCGGCCAGCTCTTCCTGCTGCTCGGCACCAGCCCCTCGGTGGTGACCTGGTTCGGCGCCGCCACCAGCGCCTCGGCGGCGCTGTTCCTGATGTGCGGCAATCCGCAGAACAAGGAGCCGCGCGGCCTGGGAGAGGCGGCATGACCGGCACCCTGCCGCGGCGCCTCGCCGGCGCGCTCGCGCTCCTTCTGGGTCTCGTGCTGGCGGAAGGCGCCGGCGCCGAGCCTTCGTCGTGGTTCCGCTACGGCGACGAGGCGACGCAGGCCTGGACTTTCGCGACGGTGCCGGACGATCCCATGCGGATCACCATCCGCCCGCGCGCCGAGCCGGCGCCGCGCCGCCACATCCTGGTGCTCTATCCCAGGCCGTCCTCCGCCTACGACATCGCCATCACCAAGATCCTGCAGGTCTTCGCCGAGAAGGAGATCGACGCCGCCTTCACGGTGATCAACTTCAACAACGAGGAGGACCGCGGCGAAGCCGCGATCGGGCTCGCGGTCCGCGATCACTACGATCTCATCTTCGGCATGGGATCGGAATCGACTGCCTGGCTCTACCGCCAATACCGCGGCGGCGCCATCCCCGTGATCTCTGTCTGCTCGAAGGATCCGGTCGAGCTCCGGCAGATCGCCGACTACGAGAGCAGCAGCGGCACCAACTTCGCCTTCACCTCGCTCAACATGCCGATCGAGGTGCAGATGGCCTATATCCGCGAGCTCCGCCCGAGCCTGCGCAACGTGGCGATCCTGGTGGACGGCAAGAACGTGAGCGCCATGCAGACCCAGGCGGCGCCGATGGCGGAGGCGGCGCGCAAGCTCGGCATCAGGGTGCTGAACGTCGCGGTGCAGGATCCCGCCAATGCGCGCAACGAGCTCAAGGTGCTGGTCGCCGACGCCGTCCGCGCGATGAAGCGGAACGACCCCGGCCTCGCCAACAGCATCTTCTGGGTCACCGGCAGCACCTCGGTCTTCTCGGAGATCGACGTCATCAACGCCGAGGCCGACCGCGTCCCCGTCATCAGCGCGGTTCCCGAGGTGGTGCGGCCCGGCGACGACAGCGCCGCGCTCTCGATCGGCGTCAGCTTCGAGAGCAACGGCCATCTGGCCGCGGTCTATGCCGCCGACGTGCTCACCGGCCGCGCCAAGGTCGGCGAGCTCAAGGTCGGCATCGTGTCGCCCCCCGACATCGCCATCAACTTCCGCAAGGCGCGCGACATCGGCCTCGCCGTCCCCTTCAGCTTCTTCGAGAACGCCGCCTACGTCTACGACTACGACGGCCGCATGGTGCGCGGCAACGCGCGGGGGCCGAAGTCGGGCGGTTAGGCCGCGATTTGCCGCCATCGCGCGGCGCAGCTGACAGCGCGTGGAAATCCCCGCTAGACTGGCCCGATCCGCAACATCGCGCGAGAACGGGGATGGCGGGGGACAGGCGCTGGAGGTTCAGTCAGCTCCGCACCTATATGGAGCGGGTCGGCGTGTTCGGGCCGGCCGTCCTGCTGACCATCGCCGCCTTCGCCATCGCCTATCACTTCGTCCAGCCGGCGCCGCCGCGCCATATCGTGATGGCGACCGGCGCCAAGGACGGGGTCTATTACTATTACGGCCGCATCTACCGCGAGCTGATGGCGAAGCAGGGGATCGAGGTCACCCTGCTCGAGACGGCGGGCTCGGTCGCCAACATCGATCTCTTGAACCGCGGCGAGGCGGACGTCGGCTTCATCCAGGGCGGCACGCGCAATGACGCCGGCGACACGACGCTGCGCTCGCTCGCGAGCCTCTATTACGAGCCGGTCTGGGTCTTCGTGCGCGGCGATCTGTCGGTCAGGCGGCTCGCCGATCTGCGCGGGCTTCGGGTCGCCGTCGGCGGCGAGGGCAGCGGCATGCGCGTCATCGCGCTGCAGATGCTGGGCGACATCGGACTCGACGGCTCCGCCGTCGAGGTCTCGCCGCTCGGCGGCGCCGATGCCGCCGCCGCGCTCACCGAGGGTGGCGGTCTCGACGCCGCCTTCTTCATCGGCCCCGCCAACGCGCCGCTGACGCGCGACCTCTTCGCCCGGCGCGACATCCGGCTGCTGCCGGTCGATCGGGCGCCGGCCTTCCGCCTGCAGCACCGCTTTCTCTCGCTGCTGACGCTGCCCGAAGGCGCGCTCGATCTCGCCAACGACGTGCCCGTCGAGGACACGGTGCTGCTGGCGCCGGCGTCGAGCCTGGTGGTGCACGAGGATTTCCACCCGGCGCTCGCCGAGCTGCTGCTGATCGAGGCGCGCAAGATCCATGGCGATGCCGGCGTCTTCGAGGAGGCGGGCGAGTTCCCGTCGCGGAAATACCTCGACTATCCCATCGCCGACACGGCGCAGCGCTTCTTCGATTCCGGCCCCTCCTTCCTGCAGCGCTACCTCCCGTTCTGGGCGGCGAACCTGATCGACCGGCTGAAGATCATGCTGCTGCCGCTGGTGGCGCTCTGCTATCCGCTGCTGAAGATCATTCCGCCGACCTACGACTGGCGCATGCGCTCGCGCATCGACCGCTGGTACAAGGAGCTGCAGGCGATCGAGCGCGATCTCGAGTCGGGCGCCGGCCGCGACGAGCTCCGCCGCCGGCTCGCCGAGCTGGAGGCGATCGAGGACCGGGTCCGGCACCAGACCATGCCGGTCGCCTACGGCAATCGGCTCTACAGCCTCAGACTCCACCTGTCGCTGCTGCGCGACCAGCTGCAGAGCGCGGTGGAGCGCAGCGCGTAGCGGGGGCACCGCGGTGTCCAGCCAGGAATCCGCGGCGCCGAGCCGCGATCGCGCCGGGCAGGAAGCCGGCCGGGTCGTCGTCATCGGCGCCAGCAGCCCGCTCGGGCGGCGGCTGGTGACGCGCGTCGCCTCGCGCGGCGTCGAGGTGATCGCCACGGCGCGCTCGGCGGATTCTCTCGCCGGCCTCCCGGCGACGGCGCGGGCGGTCGGCCTCGCCGATCAGGGCGCGCTCGCCGCCGTGCTCGCCGACGCGAGCCGCGTCGTGGTCTGCGCCCATGCGCGCTTCGCGCCAACGGTGCTGGCGGCGCTGCCCGGCCGGCTGGAGCGCATCGTCTTCACCGGCTCCGCCCGCCGCTTCACCCGCTTTCCCGATGCGGCGGCGGAGCAGGTCATCGCGGCGGAGGCGGCGCTGGCGCGGTCGGGGCGCCCGGGCGTCGTCATCCACCCCACCATGATCTGCGGCGCCGGGATGGAGAACAACGTGCAGCGCGTCGCCGCCTATATCAGGCGGTTCGGCGTGGTGCCGCTGCCGGAGGGCGGCCGCCGGCTGATCCAGCCGATCGATGTGGACGACCTCGCTGCCTGCCTGGAGGCGGCGCTCTACCGCGACGAGGCGCCCGGCGCGGCCATCACCGCGGCCGGTCCCGCCGCGGTCGCCTATCGCGATTTCGTCCGGGCGATCGCGCGGGCGATCGGCCGGCGCGTGCGGATCCTCCCCGTGCCGGCGAGCCTGCTGATGGCGGCGGCGGTGGCGACGCGCGTCGTGCCGGGCGCGCCGCGCATCGCCGTGGAGGAGGTGCGGCGCCTCTCGGAGGACAAGGCCTTCGACATCGGCGAGATGCGCCGGCGCCTCGGCGTCGAGCCCCGGGATCTCGACGCGACCCTCAGGCGGACCCTCGCCGAAGAGCCCTGACTACTTCCCCGCGCGGAGCGCCGCGCCGTCCTCGCGGCTGATGCTGCGCGTCGCCGGGAAGCGCACAATGGCGGTGGTGCCCACCGCCGGCGCGCTCTCGAGCTCGAAGCGGCCGCCATGCAGCTCGGTGAAAGCCTTGACCAGCGGCAATCCCAGGCCGGTGCCGGCATACCGGCGGCTCAGCGAATTGTCGATCTGTCCGAAGCGCTCGAGGGCGCGCGGAATGTCCTCCGGGGCGATGCCGATGCCGGTGTCCTCGACCGATAGGGCGAGTGCGTTGCTGCCGTCGCAGGCGGCGCGCAGCAACGCGCGGCCGCCCTTGGGCGTGAACTTGATCGCGTTCGACAGCAGGTTCGACATGATCTGCTTGATGAGGCGCTCGTCGGCGCGCAGCAGCGGCAGGTTCTCCGGCACCTCGGCGGCGAGCGTGATGCCGGCGGTTTCCGCGCGCTCGCGCGTCAAGCGCAGCAGCGAGGTGGCGAGGCTCGAGAGGTCGATCGCCTCCTCGTGCAGCTCGATCTTGCCGGACTCGACCTTGGAGATGTCGAGGACGTCGTTGATGATGCTGAGCAGCAGCCGGCCGCTCTCCAGGATGTCGCGCACATAGCCGCGGTAGGAGGCGTGGCCGAGCGGCCCGTGCAGCTCCTGTGTCATGATGTCGGAGAAGCCGATGATCGCGTTGAGCGGCGTCCGGAGCTCGTGGCTCATGGTGGCGATGAACTCGGACTTGCCGCGGTTCTCCAGCTCGGCGCGCTCCTTGGCATGCGCCAGCGCCTGCTCGCGCCGCACGATCCGCGTCGCGTCGAGGATGATGCCGTCCCACAGCACCGAGCCGTCCGGCATCTGCTTCGGCCGCGCGATGGCGTGCGTCCATTTGCGCGTGCCGTCGCGGCTGATGATCTCGGCCTCGACGTCCCAGATGCTGAGCGTCTTCGACGCCTCCAGCAGGCGCTCGCGGAAATCCTCGCGGTAGCTGGGCCCGTGGCAGGCGAAGAGCGCCTTGGGATCGGCCAGGATCTCCTCCGCCGGCACGCCGAAGAGGTCGTAGGCGCCCTCGCTGATGTAGGTGTAGCGGATGTCGCCGTCGGGGCTGACGCGGCGCTGGTAGACGACGCCGGGAATGCTGGCGGCGAGGGCGGTGAAACGCTCGTCCGCGCTGCGCAGCGCCGCCGCCGAGTGGTCGTTCTCGATGGCGATGCGGACCAGGCGGGCGAGCGCCCGCACCGGCTGCAGCGCCTCCCGGTCGAGGCCGTCGGCGCTGGTCCCGCGCAGCACGATCACGCCGGTGATCTGGCCGCGCCGGCCGATCACGGGGTGGAGCGCCGCCGGCGGCACGCCCAGGTGCTGGGCGATGCTCCAGAGCGCGCCGCGCCGGCGCGCGTCGCCGCCCTTGTTCTCCGGCGCCGCCACCGCGAGGGCGGACGGCACCGCCTCGGTCTCCGGCGGAAGCGGGCCCGAGACGCCATCGGCGCTCGCCGTATGAAGCCGCCCGTTGTCGGGATCGGCGAGGTAGATCTCGCAGCGGGCGGCCGCCGCGAAGCGCTCGATCGCCCGGGCGATGCGCGGCAGCACCATCGGAAGGCGCGCTCCGCTGTCGATGAGGCCGAGAATCTCGTCCTGCGCCTCCAGCAGCTGCTGGCGCTGGCCCGCGGCGCCCGCCGCGGACGCGCCGGCGGCCGGCTTCTTCGGTGACCTCTGATGGAGCGGGGGCTGTGGGCCCATGGGCTTGGCGCTCGATCCCTGACTGCGCGGGACCGATCCAGGGTTGTGGAAATCCTGGGATCGGCACTATTTATCAAAAGGATAGCCCGGGATCGCTTAATCTTTATTGAATTCCGCCGCATGCGCGCCGCGGAATTCCATCAAATGCCGTGAATTTACGGCGATCGATTGCGAATTATTCTAAAATCCCCCAGGCGCGGCGAATCGCCCGTCCGCGGACGGCGTCCGCACGAGCCTGTTGTCATGGCGCGCCGCAGGGCAGCCGGTGGTGGGGAGGAGAAGCGAGATGGAGCCCGACATGCGAACCCCGCCCGGACTTAGCCTGACGGCGGGGTTCGACTTGGGTGGCTATGAGAGCTCACCGCCCGGTCACGAGACCGAGCTCTGGGTTTGGCGCTCGTCAACACTGATCCGGTGGAGCCATGCTTGTTAGGCATCCTCCTGCCTTGTTGCGCCAATTCTAGATGTGTGTCGGTTTCATGAAGGATCAACAGCCTTGTCGCGCAGCTTTGTTGCTTTTTTCGACAGCCAAGCTGGAACGTCTCCATATCGTGGCGGAACCGCCTCGCGCCCTTTCCATTGCTTTCTCCGCCGCCTCTCGGCTAGAGAGGCGCTCCCGATGACCCAGCTCGCCGACGAAATCGCCCATCGCCGCACCTTCGCGATCATCTCGCATCCGGACGCCGGCAAGACCACGCTGACCGAGAAGCTGCTGCTGTTCGGCGGCGCGATCCAGCTTGCGGGCGAGGTGAAGGCGCGTGGCGAGCGCCGCCGGGTGCGCTCGGACTGGATGGATGTGGAGCGCGAGCGCGGCATCTCCGTGAGCTCGGCGGTGATGACCTTCGAGCACGATGGCCTCACCTTCAACCTGCTGGACACGCCCGGCCACCAGGATTTCAGCGAGGACACCTATCGCACGCTGACCGCGGTCGACAGCGCCGTCATGGTGCTGGACGCGGCGCGCGGCATCGAGGCGCAGACCCTCAAGCTCTTCGAGGTCTGCCGGCTCCGCGACGTCCCCATCATCACCTTCATCAACAAGCTCGATCGCGAGGCGCGCGAGCCCTTCGACCTGCTGGACGAGATCGAGCGCACGCTCGCTCTCGACGTGACGCCGGCGAGCTGGCCGATCGGCATGGGACGCGACTTCCTCGGTACCTACGATCTCTTCCACGATGCGCTCTTGCTGTTCGAGCGCGGCGCCGGCGAGCGCATCACCGAGCCCGTGCGCTGCGAGGGGCTCGACGATCCCAAGCTCGCGACGCTGCTGCCGGCGCCGGCGCTGGCGAAGCTCCGCGAGGAGGTGGCGATGGCGCGCGGGCTCTGCCCGCCCTTCGATCTCGAGAGCTATCGCGGCGGCCACCTGACGCCGGTCTATTTCGGCAGCGCCCTCAACAATTTCGGCGTCCGCGAGCTGATCCGCGGCATCGGCGACGTGGCGCCGCCGCCGCGGCCGCAGCCGGCGGAGCCGCATCCCCTCGACCCCAACACGGAGTCGGTCGCGGGCTTCGTCTTCAAGGTGCAGGCCAACATCGATCCGCAGCACCGCGACCGCATCGCCTTCCTGCGCCTCTGCTCCGGCCGCTTCCGGCGCGGCATGAAGCTCAAGCACGGCCGCACCGGCCGGCAGATGGCGATCCAGAATCCGGTCTTCTTCCTGGCGCGCGAGCGCAACCTCGCCGAGGAGGCCTGGCCCGGCGACATCATCGGCATCCCGAACCACGGCACGCTCCGCATCGGCGACACCCTCACCGAGGGCGAGGAGATCCGCGTCACCGGCATTCCCAACTTCGCGCCGGAGATCCTGCGCCGCGTTCGCCTCGACGATCCCTTGAAGTCGAAGCACCTGGCCCGTGCCTTGGAGCAGCTTGCCGAGGAGGGCGTCACCCGCATCTTCAAGCCCAACATGGGCGGCGACTGGATCGTCGGCGTGGTGGGGCCGCTGCAGCTCGAGGTGCTGGCCGCGCGCATCAAGACCGAATACAACCTCGGCGTCCGCTTCGAGGCCGCGCCCTATGTGACCGCGCGCTGGGTCGCCGGCGATGCCGCCGAGATGAAGCGCTTCGTCGACGCCAACCCCTCCACCACCGCCGAGGACCACGACGGCGTCCCCGTCTACCTCGCCCGCAACAACTGGGACCTCGACACCACGACCAAGGAATGGCCCAAGCTGCGCTTCACCGCGACGCGGGAGCACAGTTGAGGG
>DATKPX010000046.1:0-4872 GCA_035523855.1 Allostellaceae bacterium | reverse complement strand
CACCGCCTGGTTTTTCTTGATCTCTTCGGGCGTGCCGTCGGCGATCTTGATGCCGTGATCGAGCACCACCACGCGGTCGGACAGGTCCATCACCACGCCCATGTCGTGCTCGATGAGCGCGATGGTGGTGCCGAACTCGTCATTGACGTCGAGGATGAAGCGGCACATGTCCTCCTTCTCCTCGACGTTCATGCCGGCCATCGGCTCGTCCAGCAGCAGCAGGTCCGGCTCCATGGCGAGCGCGCGGCCGAGCTCGACGCGCTTCTGCAGGCCGTAGGGGAGCTGCCCCACCGGCGTCTTGCGGATCGCCTGGATCTCCAGGAAGTCGATGATGCGCTCGGCGTATTCCCGATGCTCGAGCTCCTCCTTGAGCGCCGGCCCCCAGTGCAGCGCCTGCCAGAGGAAGTTGCGTTTCATGCGCAGCAGGCGGCCGGTCATGATGTTGTCGAGCGTCGTCATGCCGCGGAAGAGCGCCACGTTCTGGAAGGTGCGCGCGATCCCCTGCGCCGCCGCGCGGTGCGGCCGCATGCGCCGGCGCGTCGCGCCCTTGAAGGTGATGGTGCCGATCTGCGGATGATAGAAGCCGTTGATGACGTTCAGCATCGAGGTCTTGCCGGCGCCATTCGGCCCGATGATCGCCAGGATCTCCTGGGCGCGGATCTCGATGCTGATCTCGGTGAGCGCGCGCACGCCGCCGAAGGACAGGCTGATGTTGTCAGCCTTCAGGAGGGGCTCGCCGATCCGCTTCGGTGACTGCATGCAGGGGCTTAGCTCGCGCGGCGGAGTGGCGCGATGGCGGCGGGGGCGGGCTCTATCCTGACGTCGCGGATGCGGAGCTCCGCGCGGACGATGCCCTTGCGGCCATCCTCGAAAGTGACCTCGGTCTCGATCTCGGCGCGCTCGCGGCCGGCGTAGAGCGCGTCGATCAGCGGCTTGTAGCGGTCGCCGATATGGCGGCGGCGCACCTTGCGGGTGCGGGTGAGCTCGCCGTCATCGGCGTCGAGCTCCTTGTGCAGGATGAGGAAGCGGCGGATCTGCGAGCCGGCGAGATGCGGCTCGGATGCCAGATCGCGGTTCACCTGCTCGACGCAGCCCTCTACCAGCGCGTAGACCTCCTCCAGCGAGGCGAGCTCGCGGTAGCCGCCATAGACGATGCCCTTGCGCTCGGCCCAATTGCCGACCGCCTCGGCGTCGATGTTGAGGAAGACGGTGACGTAGGGCCGGCCGGGCGCGAAGGCGACCGCCTCCTTGATGTAGGGGAAGAACTTGAGCTTGTTCTCGAGGAATTTCGGCGCGAAGAGCGTGCCGTCCTCGAGCTTCCCCACGTCCTTGGCGCGATCGATGATGTGGAGGTGCTGCTGGTCGTCGAAGAAGCCCGCATCGCCGGAATGCACCCAGCCGTCCGGCCGCTTGGTCTCGCTGGTCGCCTGCGCGTTCTTGAAATAGCCGGCGAAGACGCCGGGGCTCTTGTAGAGCACCTCGCCGTCATCGGCGAGCTTGAGCTCGACGCCGCCGATCGGCGTCCCTACGGTGTCGGCGCGCACCTGGCCGTTCGGCTGGATGCACAGGAACACCGCGCATTCCGTCATGCCGTAGAGCTGCTTGATGTTGATGCCGAGCGACCGGTAGAAGTTGAAGATGTCGGGGCCGATCGCCTCGCCGGCGGTATAGGCGACGCGGATGCGGCTGAAGCCCAGCGTGTTCTTGAGCGGCCCGAAGATCAGCAGCTGGCCGAGCGCATAGAGGATGCGGGCGCCGAAGGGAACCGGCGCGCCGTCGAGGATCCGGCCGCCGACCCGGCGCGCCAGCTCCATGAACTTGCGGAAGAGCCAGCGCTTGGGCGCGCTCGCATCCTCCATGCGGATCATCACCTGGGTCAGGATGTTCTCGTAGATGCGGGGCGGCGCGAAGAAATAGGTCGGGCCGAGCTCGCGGAGGTCGGTCATGACGGTGGCGCCGGATTCCGGGCAGCTCACGCAGAACCCCGCGCAGTAGGACTGCGCGAAGGAGAAGACATGGTCGCCGACCCAGGCCATCGGCAGATAGGCCAGCACCTCCTCGTCCTCGCGCAGGCCCTCGAAGGCGATGCCGCTCTTAGCGGTCAGGATCACGTTGTCGTAGGTGAGCATCACCCCCTTCGCCTGGCCGGTGGTGCCGGACGTGTAGAGGATGACGGCGAGGTCGCCGCCCTTGCCCTGGCCGATCTCCGCCTCGACGAAGCCCGGATGCTCGGCGCCGAAGGCGCGGCCCTTCTCCTGCACCTCGGTGAAGGGATGCAGCATGGCGTGGTCGTAATGCCGGAGGCCGCGCGGATCGCTGTAGACGATCGCCTGCAGGCGCGGCACCTGCTCGCGGACGGCGAGGAGCTTGTCCACCTGCTCCTGGTCCTCGGCGACCGCGAAGCGCACCTCGGCGTGGTCGAGGACGAATTTCATCTCCTCGGCGACGGCGTCCTGATAGACCGGCACCGGCACGCCGCCGAGGCACTGGGCGGCGGTGATCGCCCAGTAAAGGCGCGGCCGGTTGTCGCCGACCACCGCCAGCTTGTCGCCGCGCTTGAACCCCATCGCCGCCAGCCCGAGCGCGAAGTCCCTCACCTCGCGGGCGACGTCGCTCCAGCTCCAGCTCTGCCAGATGCCGAAATCCTTCTCGCGGATCGCCGGCCGGGTCCCGCGCTGGATCGCGTTATGGAGGAGCAGCTTGGGAAAGGTGTCGAGGGCGGGGTCGCCGGCCACGCGCGGCGGTGGCTCGTCCAGGACCTCGTTCTCCGCCACCGCCATCCGTTCCTTCCTCCCAAACAGCGCCGCGCCGCCCACGATGCATTTTTTGCTTATCAGGCATGCGTATTGGCGGAGCCTAGGTAAGGGCAAAGGCGGAGGCCGGTCAAGCACGGCCGCGCCTGTCCCGCGCAGTCGTGATGGCGCAGCGCCGGCGACGCGGGGATGGTGCTGAAATTTCAGGCGATCAGAGGAAGCGGCTCGGCCGGTTCAGCGTCCGCCACATATGGGCCGCCGGGCTGTTGTCGAAGCCCAGGCCTTCCTCCGGCTGGCGGAAATGCCGGCCGATCAAGTCGGTGAACTCGTCGAGCGTCGCCACCACGTTGGGGTCGAAGGAGTAGATGTCGCTGACGCAGATGAGGCGCGAGGTCATGTACCACTTGTGCGCGCGCGCCCGCCGATACTCCTCCTCGATGTAGGGCTCGGGCTTGTAGTCGGCGCCGAAGAAGCGGATGTAGAGCTCGGGGTACTCGTAGCCGACCGACGGATCCGGGAAGAAGCGCAGCGCCTGGTGCGTGCGGATCGCCCAGCTCACCTCCGCGTCCACATAGGGCTCGATCAGCTGCGCGCCCCAATAGCCATGGTCGCAGCGGATGAAACCCAGGACGGCGATGTCGTGCAGCAGGCAAGCCAGCACCACTTTCTCGTCATGGCCGGCGCTGCGCGCGTGCCGCGCGCTCTGCAGCAGATGCTGCGAGGGACCGAAGCGGTACTTGAAGAAATCGATCAGCGTCGGCTTCGCCGGCATCTTCGGCAGGCGCGGGTCATCGCCCATCAGGAGATGCTTGCCGGGATTCTCCGCCAGGAGCTGCAGGCCGCCCGTCGGCGCCGGATTGGCATCGCCCAAGGTGAAGAGCCGCGACTTCGTCACGATCACGTCGAGCTCGCGCATCTTCTGGTGCTCGAGGGCGTCCGCACGTTCCGAGAGCGAGAGGGCCGTCATCCGCAGCTCCTGTGCCTGTTGCGATGAGGTGACGAGGACGAGCGCCGCGATTGTAGGCGGCGCCTCAATTTCGGGCAATCGAGCGTGTGCGGCCCGGCCGCTCAATCGGCCATGTCAAAGAGACGGCACCAGCCATTGGCGCTGATGGCGCCCTCCACCACCTTGCAGGCGCCGGGCGGCAGGAAGAGCGTGCACATGGCGCAGGTCTGCATGTCCTTGGGCTCGTCCTGGTAGAGCGCCTCCTGCTGCGTGAGCCGCGCCGGCTGCGGCGCGGCGGCGAGGGCGGGCGCTACGCCGAGGGCGGCCCCCAGCGCCGAGCGCAGCAGGCGGCGCCGCGAGAGGCCGGAGAGCCGGGCAGGGCTATTCCAATCCGTCATTAACGCCTCGTGCAGGATCGCCGCAGTATAGCCCTCGCGCATGCTCTGCCGCGCCACCCTTGATCTCGGCGCGGAGAAGGGGTAGCAGCGGGGCGTTCCAGTCCGATATCTATGATTCGGGGCCGCCCGGACGCCCGCCTCTCCGCGTCTCCCGCCGATCCAGCCAAGGAGTCCTCATCGATGTCCGTCACCGGCCATGACACGCTCAAGGCCCGCCGCACCCTCAAGGTGGATGGCAAGGAATACGATTATTTCAGCCTCGAGGCGGCGGCGCAGTCGGCCGGGCTCGGCGACATCTCCCGGCTCCCCTTCTCCCTGAAGGTGCTGTTGGAGAATCTGGTGCGGCTGGAGAACGGCCGCACGGTCAAGGTCGACGACATCAAGGCGGTGGCGGAGTGGCTGAAGAGCCGCACCTCCGAGCGCGAGATCGCCTTCCGCCCGGCGCGCGTGCTGATGCAGGACTTCACCGGCGTTCCCGCCGTGGTGGATCTCGCCGCGATGCGCGAGGCGATGGCGAAGCTCGGCGGCGATCCCAACAAGATCAACCCGCTCTCGCCGGTCGATCTCGTCATCGACCACTCGGTGATGGTGGACACCTCCGCCAGCGCCGCCGCCTTCCGCGACAACGTGAAGCTCGAGTTCGAGCGCAACGGCGAGCGCTACGCCTTCCTGCGCTGGGGCCAGAAGGCCTTCCGCAACCTCGCGGTGGTGCCTCCCGAGACGGGCATCTGCCACCAGGTCAACCTGGAATACCTGGCCCGCGTGGTTTTCACAG
>DATKPX010000045.1:0-3746 GCA_035523855.1 Allostellaceae bacterium | reverse complement strand
CCGACGGCTGGCTCGACGGCGAGGTGATCGAGTGCCCGCTCCATGCCGGCCGCTTCGAGGTCAAGACCGGCAAGGGGCTCGGCCCGCCGATCCCCTGCGACATCAAGACGTTTCCCGTGCGGGTCGTCGGCGACGACGTGCAGGTGCAAGTCGGCGGCTGAGCAGCCGCGGCGGTCGGGATTGACCCCGCCGCCGCCATGCCGCAGGCTCGGCCCGTGGTCGTGATCGACGGCACGCGCAGCGACAGGCGACTTAGGAAGCCGGCCTCCTGATCGGAGCCCGGCGCCGGCGGTTGCTTCTGTCCTCGTCCCTGCCTCGAGAAAGCTCGCGACCTCATGGCTGATCCCGCGCCCAGTCCGGAAGTCGCCGGACACGCCCAGACGCCCGCGCGCCGCTCCGGCATCGCCGCCTTCTACGACACGCCCTATGCACTGCTGGTGCTGGCGGTGCTGTTCTGGGCCGGCAACTTCATCGTCGGCCGCGCGGTGCGCGACGCCGTGCCACCGATCGCGCTCGCCTTCGGGCGCTGGACCGGCGGGTTTCTGGTGGTGATGCTGTTCGCGCGGCAGCATCTGCTGCGCGACCTGCCGGCGCTGCTGCGCTCGTGGCGGATCATGCTGCTGCTATCGGCGACCGGCATCGCCGCCTTCAACAGCTTCATCTATACGGGCCTGCGCACCACCACCGCGATCAATGCCGCGCTCGAGCAGTCGATCATGCCTGTCGTGATCCTGCTCTATTCCTACCTGATCTTCCGCGAGCGCGTCAGCCTCGCGCAGGCCGCCGGCGTGCTGATCTCGCTCTCGGGCGTCATCGTCATCGTCACCCGCGGCGAGCCGCTGGCGCTTTTCAACATCCCGCTCAATGTCGGGGATGCCTGGGTGCTGGCGGCGGTGCTGGCCTACGCCGCCTATTCGGCGCTGCTGCGCCTCCGGCCCCGCGTCCATCCCAGCAGCTTCGTCGCCGCCACCTTCCTGGTGGGCGCGCTGATGATCCTTCCGTTCTTCGTCGCGGAGGAGCTCTCCGGCGACGTGCTGCAAGCGCGCCCGGCGACCTTCCTCGCCATCGGCTACGTCGCGGTCTTCCCGTCGGTGCTCGCCTATCTCTGCTACAACCGCGCCATCGAGCTCATCGGCGCCAACCGCGCCGGCCAGTTCATGCATCTGATGCCGGTCTTCGGCAGCGTGCTGGCGATCCTGCTGCTGGGCGAGGAGTTCCGCTTCTTCCACCTCGGCGGCGCGCTGCTGATCTTCGCCGGCATCGTGCTGGCGTTGCGGCGCAGGATCTCCGGCTAACGCTGCTCCGCGGCAATGCGCAGGCCGAGGGCGATCAGCACCGCGCCGGTTAAGCCCTCAATGAGGCGGCGGATGCGCGGCCGGCGCAGCGTGTCGCCGGCGAGCGTGACCACGGCGGCGTAACCCGTGAGCCACACGAAGGTGATCGCCGCGAAGGTGAGGCCGAGCAGCATCAGCCCGGTGAAGGACGCCTCGCCGCCCGGCGCGAATTGCGGCAGCAGGCTGGTGAAGAAGGCGGCGATCTTGGGATTGCCGAGATCGTTGATGACGCCTTGCCGGAACGCCAGCAGTGGTGGCAGCCGCGCCCCCGGCCGCTGCCCGACGGCGCTCGGCGCGGCACCGCCGGAGCGGAACACGTGCCAGAGCGTCTGCAGGCCGAGCACGGTAAGATAGGCGGCACCCGCCAGCTTCACCGCGGCGAAAACCGGCTCCGACGCGACGATCAGCGCCACCAGGCCGAGGCTGGTGGCGAGCGCCCAGATCGACAAGCCGACGGCAACGCCGAGCGCGGTCGCGATGCCGGCGCGGCGGCCGCCGACCAGCGTGTTGCGCACCGTGATCGCGGTATCGGGACCCGGCGTGGTGATCACCAGGATGGAGATGCCGAGGAAGGCCCAGAGCTGCGCGGACATGCGGGCGAGTGTCCCGCGCGTGGTCGGGCGCGGTCAAGCCGTGACTGCGAGCGCCGCTTAGAGCGCGCTGGGGCGCGCCGGCTGCAGATAGACCGTCAGCGCCAGCAGGATGTCGACATCCCTGCCGTTGCAGGCAAGCGGCACCAGCAGGCGCTCGACCTGCATGTAGTCCCGCGTTACGTGATAGGGCGGCGCGCCCTTGAGATAGCCGATCTCGCCGCGCTCCACCGAGGTCACGTACTGCGAATGCGACACCGAGGTTAGGAATTGCTCATGCACCTCGTCGAGCCAGCGGCCAGTAAAGTCGCGCCCCATCACGTTGACCTGCTCGGTGCCGACCAGCCGGTAGCGGAAGCGCAGGGGATCGCGCCCGACATCCATCATCCAGATCCAGCGCAGCAGCGGCACCATGGCGCAGGGATCGATGTGCTGACGCCCCGGCAGCCCGCCGCCCGGCGGATGCACCGAGCGCCAGTAGTCATGCAGCTGTCGGAGACGCGGGTCGGCATCGGCCGGGAGCGTCGCCGAAAGCAGGGTCGCGGGCACGCTGGCCGCCTGAGTCTTCCGTTGCGGGCTGGAGAACGTCGCCAAGCGAGGACTTTCCGATGGAAACATACCATCATGAGTTGAAGCCGTGAACGATTCATTAACCCGGGCGGCCAGTGCCGGCGGCGCCATCTAGCCAATCCCATCCGGCCGGACTAGAAGAGCGGGAGCACCCGCGAAATCCCGAACACAGGCGGATGGATGGGCGAATTCGGCTTTGGCCAACCGGTCAGGCGCAAGGAAGACCCGCGCTTTCTGACCGGGCGCGGCCGCTTCATCGAGGATCGGCGCGAGCCGGGCGAGGCGCACGCGCATCTCGTCCGCTCGCCCCATGCGCATGCCCGGATTCTATCGATCGACCTCGCCGAGGCGCAACGGGTCCCCGGCGTGCTCGGCGTCTTCACCGGCGCCGACCTCGCGGCCGACGGTGTCGGCGGCATCCCCTGCGAGTTCAAGACGCTGAAGTTCGGCGTCTCCGGCATCGCCGACTGCCCCATGGTGCGCCCGCATTTCCCGGCGCTCGCCCAGGAGCGCGTGCGCTTCGTCGGCGAGGGCGTGGCGCTGGTGGTGGCGGAGAGCCGCGACATCGCCAAGGACGCCGCCGAGCTGGTCATGGTCGATTACGACCCGCTGCCGGCGGCGATCGGGACATCGGAAGCGCTCGCGCCCGACGCGCCGCAGATCTGGGAGGCGGCGCCGCGCAACACCGGCTTCGTCTGGGAAGGCGGCAACCGTCCTGGCGTCGAGGCGAGCTTCGCGCGGGCCGCGCGCGTCGCACGCCTTGAGGCGGTCAACAATCGCGTGGTGATCGCGGCAATGGAGACGCGGGGCGCCCTCGGCCTCTGCGATCCCGCCACCGGGCGCTTCACGCTCCACACCGTGACGCAGATGCCGCACGGGCTGAAGACCGATCTCGCCCATGTCTTCCACCTGCCGGAAGAGCAGATCCGCGTCGTCGTCGGCGATGTCGGCGGCGGCTTCGGCGCCAAGAACTCGCTCTACCCCGAGCATGTGCTGGTGCTCTGGGCGGCGCGCAAGCTGGGCCGGCCGGTGAAATGGATGGGCGAGCGCGGCGAGGCCTTCCTCGGCGACTACATGGGGCGCGACAATGTGAGCCTCGGCGAGCTCGCCTTCGACGGCGACGGCCGCATCCTTGCGCTCCGCGTCGCCACCACCGCCAATCTCGGCGCCTATCTGGCGCCGGAAGGCCCGCTCTCGCCGACCACCAACACGCCGGCGCTCGCCGGCGTCTATCGCATTCCCGCGATCCACG
>DATKPX010000044.1:0-4408 GCA_035523855.1 Allostellaceae bacterium | reverse complement strand
CTGGTGGAGCAGGGCAAGAAGCCGCTGCCGAGCCTCCAGGCGAGCTACCGTGAGGAGCGGCTGTCGCTCTGGATGGGGCACCGGCCGAGCCTGCCGGATTCGCTCCCCTGCATCGGCCCCGCGCGCCGCACGCCCGATGTGGTCTATGCTTTCGGCCATGGCCATGTGGGCATGGCGGGCTCGCCGATGACCGGCCGGCTGGTGGCGGATCTCGTCACCGGCCGCAAGCCGGCGATCGATCCGACGCCGTTCCGCGCCGCCCGCTTCGCCTGAGCAGAGATGTCGCGAGGACAGTGATGAATCAATTGAACGGCGCTGAAGCCTTCGTCCGCATGCTGCAGCTGCATGGTGTGAAGCACATCTTCGGTCTCTGCGGCGACACCAGCCTGCCGTTCTATGACGCGCTCTACCGCCTCGATCACGGCATCACCCATATCCTGACCCGCGACGAGCGCTCCGCGGCCTATATGGCGGACGCCTATGCGCGCGTCACCGGCCGGGTCGGCGTCTGCGAAGGGCCGAGCGGCGGCGGCGCCACCTATATCCTTCCCGGCGTCGTCGAGGCGAACGAATCCTCGATCCCGATCCTCGCGGTCACCACCGACATCTCCGTCTCCTCGCGCGGCCGCTATACGCTGACCGAGCTCGACCAGCAGGCGCTGTTCCGCCCGCTCACCAAGTGGAACAAGGTGATCGATCGTGCCGAGGACGTGCCGAAATGGGTGCGCGCCGCCTTCAGGGAGATGGTGAGCGGCAAGCCCGGCGCCGCGCATCTGGGCTTTCCCTTCGACGTGCAGAAGGCGCCGGTGGATGCGGCCGAGGTCTGGGCCGATCCCGCGCACGGAAGCTATCCGGCGCACCGCGCCGCACCCGATCCCGCCGCGATACTGGCGGCGGCCGAGCTGCTGCTAAAGGTGAAGCGGCCGCTCTTCATCTGCGGCGGCGGCGTGGTGATATCCGGCGGCGAGACGGCGCTGCAGGGGATCGCCGAGCGATTGGGCGCGCCGGTCGCCACCACCATCAGCGGCCAGGGCAGCATCGGCGAGACGCATCCGCTGGCAGTGGGCGTCGTCGGCAGCAACGGCGGCACGCTGCCGACCCGAGACATCGTGAGCCGCGCCGATCTCGTGGTCTTCATCGGCTGCCGCGCGGGCTCAGTCACCACCGAGCGCTTGCGCTTCCCGGCGCCGGGCGCGGCGCCGATCATCCACATCGACGCCGATCCCGGCGTCATCGGCGCGACCTATCGCACCGACGTCGCCATCGTCGCCGATGCGCGGCTGGCGCTCGAGGCGCTGGGTCCTGCGCTCGCAAAGCTGCCGGCAGGCGGCGGCGGGCGCGAGCTCGGCGCGGACGCGGTGAAGCGGGCGAAGGAGGAGAAATTCGCGGCGTTCCGCGCGCTGGCGGCATCGAGCGAGCGGCCGATCCGGCCCGAGCGTGTTGTCGCCGAGCTGCAGGCGGTGCTGCCGAGCGACGCCGTCGTGGTCTGCGATCCCGGCACGCCGTGCCCGTACTTCTCCGCCTACTACGAGTTCGAGAAGCCGGGCCGGCACTTCATCTCCAACCGCGCGCACGGCGCGCTCGGATACTCGATGTCGGCGGCGGTGGGCGCCCATATCGGCCGGCCGCAGGCGAAGACGGTTGCGGTGATGGGCGATGGCAGCTTCGGCTTCACCGCCGGCGAAATGGAGACCATCACTCGGCTCAAGGTGCCGCTCACCATGGTGGTGATCTCAAACTCCGCCTATGGCTGGATCAAGGCTGGGCAGAAGAGCGGTTTCAGCCAGCGCTATTTCTCGGTGGATTTCTCGCGCACCGACCACGCCAAGGTCGCCGCTGCTTTCGGCATCAAGAGCTGGACCGTCGATGACCCGGCGACACTGCGCGCGACCCTCAAGAAGGCGGTGGAGAGCGGCGAGCCGACGCTGGTGGACGTGATCTGCCAGCCGCTGCACGAGGCGAAGGCGCCGGTGAGCGAATGGGTGGCATGAGGAGGAACGCATGAGCGAGCGCAAGGCGCGCGGCGGCAAGTCGATCTATGGCGCCGCCGTCGGCATTCTGATGCTGGAGACGCGCTTCCCGCGCATTCCCGGCGACATGGGGAACGCCACCACCTGGCCCTTCCCGGTGCTCTACAAGGTCGTGCGCGGCGCCTCGCCCCAGCGGGTGGTGAAGGAGAAGGCGGCGGGCCTGCTGCCGGCTTTCGTCGAGGCGGCGCGGGAGCTGGTGAAGCTCGGCGCCGACGGCATCACCACCAATTGCGGTTTCCTCTCGGTCTATCAGAGTGAGCTCGCGCAGCAGGTGGGCGTCCCTGTAGCGACCTCGAGCCTGATGCAGGTGCCCTTCGTGCAGGCGCTGCTGCCGCCGGGCAAGCGCGTCGGCGTCATCACCGTCAACGCCAGCAGTCTGAGCCCGGAGCATCTGAAAGCCGCCGGCGTCGATCCCGCGACGCCGGTCGTCGGCACCGAGGGGGGGCGCGAATTCTCCCGCGTGCTGCTGGAGGACGAGATGGAGCTCGACGTGGCGGCGTCGGAGCGCGACATCCTCGATGCGGGCGACAGGCTCACGTCGCAGCACCGCGACCTCGGCGCCGTGGTGCTGGAATGCACGAACATGCCGCCCTACGCGCGGGCGCTCAGCGAGCATCTGCGCCTGCCGGTCTTCGACATCGTGAGCTTCGTGACCTGGTTCCAGGCCGGGCTCCAGCCGCGTGACTTCGGACATCCCGGGAGCACGGCGCGGCCGTGGGGCGAGCGATGAGCGCCCCGATGCGTCTGCTGGTGACGGGTGCGGCGAGCGGCATCGGCGCGGCGCTCGCGCGGCGCATGGCGGGCCCCGGCGCGAAGATGCTGCTGCACACCCGCGGGCGGAAGGCGGAGCTCGATGGGGTGGCGGCGGAGTGCCGCGGCAAGGGCGCGGAGGTCGCGACATCCATCGGCGATCTGGCGGAGCCGGCCACCGGCGCGCGGCTCGTCGCCGAGGCCGTCGCTGCCTGCGGCGGCCTCGACGCGCTGGTCGCCAATGCCGGCTTCGCCGACCGCCGGCTGGTGGGCGAACTTGAAGAGGCCGATTTCCGCCGCTCGGTGGATGCCATCCTGCTCGGTTTCTTCCGGTTGGCGGACGCCGCGCGCACGCATATCGTCAAGGCCGGCGACCGCGGTCGCATCGTCGCCGTCAGCTCCTTCGTCGGTCATGTCTTCCGCCTCGACGGCGAGCTCTTCCCGGCCTCCTCGGCAGCGAAGCTCGGCATGGAGGGTCTCGCGCGCTCGCTCGCGGCGCAGCTCGCTTCCACAGGTGTGACCGTCAACTGCGTGCTGCCGGGCTACATCGCCAAGGAGCGCGGCGCGCACACCGCGATGGACGGCGACGGCAGCCGCGAGCGCGCGCGCCAGCGCATCCCGCTGCAGCGTTTCGGCCGGCCGGACGAGGTGGCGGCGATGATCGCCTTCCTGCTGAGCCCCGATGCCACCTACGTGACGGGTCAGCTCATCGGCGTCGATGGCGGGTTGAGCCTCTGAGCCGCCGCTCACGCCGACAGGAAACGGCTCTGGAAACCGCCGCCAAACTGCCCCACCTGTTGTCACAGGAGGCGTAGTAAGCTTCGCGCGGGGGACTGCTATGCTTGGCGCCGCCCTCGGGCCGCCGGCAGGCGCAGGCCCCCAGAACGGGTGCGGACGCACCCGAACGAGGTGGGGGGACTAGAAATGTTTGGAGAGTTCCGGGAATTCATCTCGCGCGGCAACGTTGTGGACCTGGCGGTGGGCGTCATCATCGGTGCGGCTTTCACGGCGATCGTGAACTCGCTGGTGAACGACCTCCTGATGCCGCCGCTGGGCCTCATCATCGGGGGGATCGACTTCTCCAATTTCTTCCTCACCCTCAAGGGCGGGAGCTTTCCCTCCCTCGACGCGGCCAAGGCGGCCGGCGCGGTGACCATCAATTACGGTCTCTTTCTGAACGCGGTGATCCGCTTCCTCATCGTCGCGTTTGCGATTTTCATCATCGTGAAGCAGGTCAATCGCCTGCACCGGGCCGAGAAGGCGCCGGCGGCGCCGCCGCCCCCTCCGGCCGATGTGGTGCTGCTGACGGAGATCCGCGATCTCCTGCGGCAGCGAGCATAGCGCGGGCGCGCGACGGCGCGTTCGCAATCCGAAGCTGATGAGGCGGTCATGAAGAAGCTTGCAATCCGGATCGGCGTCGTCGTCGGCGTGCTGGTCGTCCTACTCATCGTGGCGGCATTCGTTGTGCCGTCGATGATCCCGGTCGACACCTACAAGAGCCGCCTGCTGGCGCAGGTGAAGGAGTCCACCGGCCGCGACATGCGCATCGACGGGCCGATGCATCTCTCGATCCTGCCGCATCTCGGCCTCGACGCCAGCAACGTGTCGCTGTCGAACGCGCCCGGCGC
>DATKPX010000043.1:0-8419 GCA_035523855.1 Allostellaceae bacterium | reverse complement strand
GTCATGATGTCCGGCTTGATGCCGAAGGTCTCGGAGCCGAACATGTTGCCGGTGCGCCCGAAGCCGCAGATCACCTCGTCGGCGACCATCAGCACGTCGTACTTCTTCAGCACCGCCTGGATCTTCTCGAAGTAGGTCTTCGGCGGCACGATGACGCCGCCGGCGCCCATCACCGGCTCGGCGATGAAGGCGGCCACCGTCTCCGGATCCTCGCGCAGGATCTGCGCCTCGAGGCTCTCGGCGAGACGGGTGGCGAACTGCTCCTCGGTCTCGCCGGGCTTGGCGTAGCGCCAGTGGTGCGGGCAGTCGGCGTGCCGGATGTTGGCGATCGGCAGGTCGAAGTCGCGGTGGTTGTTGGGGAGCCCGGTGAGGCTCGCCGCCGCCACGGTGACGCCGTGATAGCCCTTCATCCGCGCGATGATCTTCTTCTTGCGATGCCTGCCGAGGGCGTTGTTGTAGTACCACACCATCTTGACGACGCTGTCGTTCGCCTCGGAGCCGGAGTTGTTGAAGAACACCTTCGACATCTTCACCGGCATGATGCTCAGCAGGCGCTCGGCGAGGTCGATGCTGATGTCGTGCGACTTGCCGGCGAAGATGTGGGAGTAGGAGAGCTTCCGCATCTGGTCGGCCGCGACCTTGATCAGGCGCTCCTCGCCATAACCCAGCGACGTGCACCAGAGGCCGGCCAGGCCCTCGATGTACTGCTTGCCGTTCTCGTCGGTGACGTAGATGCCCTTGCCCTCGGTGAGCACCAGCGGCCCGTCGGTCTCGTGCTTCTTAAGGTTGGTATAGGGATGCAGCTGGGTTGCGATGTCGCGGCTCGCGGCCGAGTTGCCTCGAATCATGACGGTTTTTCCTTGGGGCGGTGGGCGCTTCGCCCACTATCGGATGCGGCGACCCCCTGAGTCAAATTGAGTCGGGAGAGCGTGCGGAGCGCTCGCACAGGGCGCCGCGGGACTGCGACAACACGCCGCAGATTGCTAGAAAAATCTCGATAGGCCAACACCCTGGCCGGGTCGTCCGCAAGGGGTCCCCGGCTTATCAACAGGCTTGTCCAGAGCGCGTCCGGGCGCGCCGTGGCGCGGCCCGCGCGGCTGCCGCATGCTCGCCAGCACTATCCAGATCGGTGGTGGAGATGCCTCGCTTCTTCGACGACAGCGACGATACAAAGGGGCCCATCGACCTCGATCGCCTCGCCATCGACAGCGATTACCGGCGCGCGATCATGCTCCGCCTCAAGGCTGAATCCCAACAGGACGCCGGCCCTGTCCGGACAGTCGCCTTCACCGACGCGACACCTCCCCGCAAAGATTGACAGAGGCGCTTCGGCGCCTATGCTCCGAGCGCGCCGCAGCGCGGTGCATATGTGCGGGCGGCTACAACTAGAACACTGAGGCCGCTGCAGGGAGTTTACGGCATGCGCCACAGCACCGGCGGGCATGGGCGCCGCTCGCCTTCGCCGCTCCAGCCTGTCCGGGGAGCATGATCGCCTTCGTCATCCGCCGGCTGGGGCAGTCGGTCGCCGTCATGCTGGTGGTCGGCCTCATCGCCTTCAGCCTCTTCGCCTATGTGGGCGATCCCATCAGCAGCATGGTCGGGCAGGACACCACGATCGCCGACCGCGCCAAGCTGCGCCATGACCTCGGCCTCGACGATCCCTTCTTCGTCCAGTTCGGACGCTTCCTGCTCAACGCGGCGCACGGCAATTTCGGCATCTCCTACCAGTATGCGAGGCCCGTGCAGCAGCTCCTGGCCGAGCGCCTGCCGGCGACGCTGGAGCTCAGCTTCGCCGCCGCGGTGATCGCGCTGCTGGTGGGGCTCCCCATGGGCGTCTATACGGGGCTCCGGCCGGAGAGCTGGCTCTCCCGCATCTTCATGACGCTCTCGCTCATCGGCGTGTCGCTGCCGACCTTCCTCACCGGCATCCTGCTGATCTGGATCTTCGCGGTGGTGCTCGGATGGCTGCCGTCCTTCGGCCGCGGCGACGTGGTGCAGCTCGGCGGCTGGACCACCGGGTTTCTCACTCTCTCCGGTCTCAAGGCGCTGATCCTGCCGGCGACCACGCTCGCGCTCTTCCAGATGACGCTGATCATGCGGCTGGTGCGCTCGGAGATGCTGGAGGTGCTGCGCACCGACTACATCAAGTTCGCCCGCGCCCGCGGCCTTCCCAACCGCATGGTCTATTTCGGCCATGCGCTCAAGAACACGCTGGTGCCGGTCATCACCATCACCGGCCTGCAGATCGGCTCGATCATCGCCTTCTCCATCATCACCGAGACGGTGTTCCAGTGGCCGGGCATGGGGTTCCTGATCGTGCAGGCGATCGGCTTCGCCGACGTGCCCGTGATGGCCTGCTACCTGGTGCTGGTGGCGTTCTTCTTCGTGGTGATCAACCTCATCGTCGATCTCCTCTACTACGCCGTCGATCCCCGGCTGCGCCTCGACCGCGCGGGAGCGGCGCATGGTCACTGAGAGCGCCGATCTTCCGATCGAGCCCACGCAACCGCGCGCGACCGGCGTCCTGCGCCGCGCGCTCGACAGCGATCTCCTCTACAGCTTCCGCCGCTCGCCGCTGACCATCGCGGCGGCGCTGGTGGTGCTGATCCTCGGCGGCAGCGCGCTGCTCTGCGCCTGGATCGCCCCGCACGATCCCTTCGACCTCGCGAGCCTCAGCATCCTCGATTCCTTCGACCCGCCCGCCTGGGTGGACGGTGGCAGCTGGACCTATCCGCTCGGCACCGACGACCAGGGCCGCGACGTGCTGTCGGCGGTGCTTTACGGCATGCGCGTCTCCATGCTGGTGGGCTTCTCCGCCGTCGGGCTGGCGCTCGTCGCGGGCGTCAGCCTCGGCCTCCTCGCCGGCTTCGCCGGCGGCTGGGTCGATACGCTCGTCATGCGCGTCTGCGACATCCTGCTGTCCTTCCCGGCGATCCTGATCGCGATCCTGATCGACGGCGTCGCGCGCAGCGTGCTGCCGCACGACCAGCAGGATCAGATCGCCTTCTCCGTCGTCGTGCTGGCGGTGACGGTGCTGCCGGCGGTGCAGTTCGCGCGCACGGTGCGCGGCTCGACCCTGGTGGAGCGCAACAAGGAATACGTCCAGGCGGCGCGCGTCATCGGCGTCCATCCCGTCGCCATCGCCTTCCGCCACATCCTGCCCAACGTCACCGGCCCGGTGCTGGTGATCGCCACCATCAGCCTCGCCATCGCCATCATCAACGAGGCGACGCTCTCCTTCCTCGGCCTCGGCCTGCCGCTGACCCAGCCGTCGCTCGGCACCCTCATCCGCGTCGGGCAGAACTATCTCTTCTCCGGCGAGTGGTGGATGATTCTGTTTCCCTCGCTGGCGCTCGCCGGTCTCGCCCTCGCGGTCAATCTCCTCGGCGACTGGCTGCGCGACGCCCTCAATCCGAAGCTCCGCTGATGGCGCTGCTGGAGATCGAGCACCTGCAGATCGAGTTCCCGACCCGCCGCGGCGTGCTGCGCGCGGTGGACGATCTCTCCTTCACCATCGAGGCGGGCGAGGTGCTGGGTGTCGTCGGCGAGAGCGGCGCCGGCAAGTCGCTCACCGGCGCCGCCATCATCGGCCTGCTGGAGCCGCCCGGCCGCATCGCCGGCGGCACCATCGTCTTCAACGGGCGCCGCATCGACAACCTGCCGCCGGAGCGGCTGCGCCACATCCGCGGCAAGGAGATCGGCGCCATCTTCCAGGACCCGCTCACCAGCCTCAACCCGCTCTATACGGTGGGCCGCCAGCTCACCGAGACCATCCGCGTGCATCTGGGATTGGACGGCGCGGCGGCGCGCGAGCGGGCGCTTGCCCTGCTGCGCGAGGTCGGCATTCCCGGCGCCGAGCAGCGCATCGACCATTATCCGCACCAGTTCTCCGGCGGCATGCGCCAGCGCGTGGTGATCGCGCTCGCGCTCGCCGCCAATCCGCGCCTCGTCATCGCCGACGAGCCGACGACGGCGCTCGATGTCTCGATCCAGGCGCAGATCATCCAGCTCCTGAAGCGGCTCTGCCGCGACCACGGCACCGCCGTCATGCTGGTGACCCATGATATGGGCGTCATCGCCGAGACCGCCGACCGCGTCGCCGTGATGTATGCGGGGCGGGTCGCCGAGATCGGCAGCGTGCGCGATGTCGTCAAATCGCCGCGCCATCCCTATACGGTCGGTCTCATGGGCGCGATCCCGACCATCGGCGGCGCGCGCGATCGCCTCGCGCAGATCGACGGCGCGATGCCGCGGGTCGGCGCTACGCCCAAGGGCTGCGCCTTCAACCCGCGCTGCGGCCGCGTCTTCGAGCGCTGCCGCCACGAGCGGCCGGAGCTGATGCCGGCGGGCGCCACCGCGGCCGCCTGCTGGCTCTATGACGCGGCTGCGGCGCCGCGCAAGGAGGTGGCTCATGGCTGATGCCGGCGGCCGCGCGCCTTTCCTCGCCGTCAGCGACCTCGCGCGCTATTTCGATGTCTCGCCGCCGTTGCTCAACCGCCTGATCGAGCGGCGCGGGCGGCTGGACCTGAAGGCGGTCGATGGCGTCGATTTCCAGATCCGCCGCGGCGAGACCTTCTCGCTGGTGGGCGAATCCGGCTGCGGCAAGTCCACGGTGGCGCGGCTGGTGGTCGGCCTCTACCGGCCGACCCGCGGCCAGATCGAGTTCGACGGCGCCGACCTCGCGCGGATGAAGAGCCGCCTCGAGCAGAAGCCGCTGCGGCGGCGGATCCAGATGATCTTCCAGGATCCCTATGCCAGCCTCAATCCGCGCTGGCGCGTGCGCGACATCATCGCCGAGCCGATCCGCACCCATGGCCTGCGCACCGGCGCCGCGGCGATCCGCGCCCGCGTCGACGAGCTGCTCGCGCAGGTTAAGCTCACCGCCGCGGACGGCGAGAAATATCCGCATGAGTTCTCCGGCGGTCAGCGCCAGCGCATCTCGATCGCCCGCGCGCTCGCGGCGGAGCCGGAGTTCCTGGTCTGCGACGAGCCGACCTCGGCGCTCGACGTCTCCGTCCAGGCGCAGATCCTCAACCTGATGAAGGAGCTGCAGCGCAAGCTGGGCCTCACCTACCTCTTCATCTCGCACAATTTGGCGGTGGTCTATTTCATCTCCGACCGCGTCGGCGTGATGTATCTGGGCCGGCTCGTCGAGACCGCCGACGCCGCGACGCTCTTCGCGGCGCCGCGGCATCCCTATACGCGGATGCTGCTCGACACCATTCCCGATCTCGCCATGACCGGCCGGCAGCGCCAGCCGGTGGCCGGCGAGGTCCCGAACCCGATCGATCCGCCGGACGGCTGCGCCTTCCATCCGCGCTGCCCCTTCGCCAACGAGCGCTGCCGGCGCGAGCGGCCGGAGCTCCGCGCCGACGCCGCGGCGCTCGTCGCCTGCCACGCGGTGGAGGAGGGGCGCATCGCGCCGGGGATCCGATGACTGCCATTCCCGATCTCGCGACGATCCGCGCGGCTGCCGCCGCCATCGCCGGCCAGGTCCGCCGCACGCCGATGATCGCGGCGGAGCACGACAAGGTGGCGCTGCCCGGCGAAGTGCACCTGAAGCTCGAGTGCCTGCAGGTCACCGGCTCGTTCAAGGCGCGCGGCGCGCTCAACACGCTGCGCACGCTATCGCCGGCCGAGATCACGCGCGGCATCATCACCGCCTCCGGCGGCAATCACGGTCTCGCCGTCGCCTATGCCGGCCATGTCGCCAAGACGCCCGCGACGATCTTCCTTCCCACCAACGTCCCGCCGGCGAAGATCGCCAAGCTCGAGGCCTGGGGCGCCAAGGTGGTGGTGGAGGGCGCGGTCTGGGACGACGCCAACAAGGCGGCGCTCGCCCGGGCGGCGGAGGAGGCGCTCACCTACATCCACCCGTTCGCCGATCCCCGGGTGATCGCCGGGCAGGGGACGCTCGGGGTCGAGCTCCTGGAGCAGGCGCCCGATCTCGACACCGTGCTGGTGGCGATCGGCGGCGGCGGCCTGATCTCCGGCGTCGCGCTCGCCCTCAAGGCGCTGAAGCCCGCGCTCAAGGTGATCGGCATCGAGCCATCGGGCGCGCCGACGCTCTATGAGAGCGTGCGCGCCAAGCGCCTCGTCGAGCTCAGGCATATCGACACCGCCGCCGGCACGCTGGCGCCGCGCATGAGCGCGCCGCTCAACCTGCAGATCATCACCAAGCACGTCGACGAGATCTTCCTGGTCAGCGACGATCACATGCGCGCGGCGGCGCGCTGGCTCTGGTTCGAGCACGGCGTTGCCGCCGAGCTGAGCGGCGCCGCCAGCGTTGCCGCGCTGCTGTCCGGCCGCTATAAACCGAGAGAGGGCGAGCGCGTCTGCGCCCTCGTCTGCGGCGCCGGCAGCGACGGCATCGGCTGAGGCGTTTAATCCCTCGATTAAGAGGCCAGCATGCCCATTCTGAACCGCATCGCCGATTTCCATGCCGATCTCACGGGCTGGCGGCGCGACATCCATGCGCATCCCGAGACGGCGTTCGAGGAGCATCGGACGGCGGAGTTCGTGGCCAAGCGCCTCGGCGACTTCGGCATCGAGATTCATCGCGGCCTCGCCGGCACCGGCGTGGTCGGGACCCTCAGGGGATCGCGCCCCGGCGGCCGCGCGATCGCCATCCGCGCCGATATGGACGCCCTGCACGTCCACGAGAAGAACCACTTCGGCCACAGCTCCACGCATGACGGCAAGATGCACGCCTGCGGCCATGACGGGCACACCACCATGCTGCTCGGCGCCGCGCGCTACCTGGCGGAGACCCGCAACTTCGCCGGCACCGTGCATTTCATCTTCCAGCCGGCGGAGGAGAGCGAGGGCGGCGCCCGGGTGATGATCGAGGAGGGCCTGTTCCAGAAATTCCCGGTCGAGGCGGTCTACGGCATGCACAACTGGCCGGGTCTGCCGGTCGGCCAGTTCGGCGTGCGTCCGGGACCGCTGCTGGCCGCCTCCGACACCTTCGAGATCGTCGTCGAGGGCAAGGGCGCGCACGGCGCCATGCCGCATACCGGCATCGATCCCGTGGTCACGGCGGCGCAGATCACGCTCGGCCTGCAGACCATCCGCAGCCGCGTCACCCATCCCCTCGACGGCGCCGTCGTCAGCGTGACCCAGGTGCATGGCGGCGATACCTGGAACGTGATCCCCGACGAGGTGGTGCTGCGCGGCACCGCGCGCTCCTTCAAGCCGGAGGTGCAGGACCAGATCGAGGACGGCATCCGGCGCATCGCCGCGGGCGTCGCCACCGCCAACGGCGCCAGGGTGCGCGTCACCTATCAGCGCCGCTATCCCGCCACCGTCAACAGCCCGGCGGAGACCGAGGTGGCGATCGGCGCCGCCGCCGAGGTCGCGGGCGAGAAGAACGTCCATCGCGACTACACGCCCAGCATGGGCGCCGAGGATTTCTCCTTCATGCTGAAGGCGAAGCCCGGCTGCTACATCCTGATCGGCAACGGCGAGAGCGCGAGCCTGCACAACTCGCACTACGACTTCAACGATGAGGTCCTGCCGCTGGGCGCCAGCTACTGGGCGCGGCTGGTGGAGCGGGTGCTGGCCTAAGCGTCTCGTCGCGTCAGCGTCCGCGGATCGAGCGCGTCCCGCAGCCCGTCGCCGAGCAGGTTGCAGGCCGCCACCACCACGAAGATCAGCGCGCCGGGATAGACCGCGAGAGCCGGCGCTAGTGTGATCGTCTCCTGGGCGCCCGAGAGCATGGCGCCCCAGCTCGCCAGCGGCGGCGCGATGCCGAGGCCGAGGAAGCTCAGCACGGATTCCAGCAGGATCACGTTGCCGACCGAGAGCATGGTGGCGACGATGATGGGCGAGGCGAGGTTCGGCAGGATGTGGACGAGCATCACCCGGAGCGGCGAGGCGCCGAGCGCCACCGCCGCGCGCACGAACTCCTGCGCCTTGAGGGTGAGGGTGGCGCCGCGCACCAGCCGCGCCACGGTGGTCCAGCCGACCAGCGTCACCAGCACGACGATGCGATAGAGGCTCGCCGCCTCCGAGCGCGCGAGCTCGGGCGGCACGCCGAGCTTCCGGAGATCGACGGCGGCGAGCACGATCAGCAGCGGCAGCAGCGGCAGGGCGATGACGCCATCGGTCGCGCGCATCAGCACGGCGTCGACCGCGCCGCCGCGATAGCCTGCGACGAGGCCGATCGCGGTGCCGACCACCGCGGCGGCGAGCGCGCCGGCGATGCCGACCGTGATCGAGACGCGCCCGCCCGCCAGCAGCCGCAGCAGCAGGTCGCGGCCGAGCTCGTCGGTGCCGAGCGGATGCGCCAGCGATGGTGCTGCCAGGCGGTGATAGAGATCGACCAGCGTCGGATCCTGGCCGGTGAGCGCCGCGAGGAGGGGAGCGGCGAGGGCCGCCGCGCCGAGCACCACCAGCACCGCGGCGCTCAGCAGCGCCG
>DATKPX010000042.1:0-6024 GCA_035523855.1 Allostellaceae bacterium | reverse complement strand
ACGGCAACCTCTGGGTCACCGACATTCCCTGGGGGCGGCTCTTCAAGATCGCGCCGGACGGCGCGATCACGGTGGCGCTCGAATATGACGGCGAGCCGAACGGCCTCAAGTTCCACCGGGACGGTCGCGCCTTTATCACCGATCACAAGAACGGGATCATGGTGTTCGATCCCCGGACCGGAAAGATCGCGAGCTTCCGCGACCGCGGCGTGGTCGAGCGTTTCAAGGGCGTCAACGATCTCGTCTTCGCGTCGAACGGCGACATGTATTTCACCGATCAGGGCCAGACCGGGCAGCAGGACCGCACCGGCCGGCTCTATCGCCTGCGCGCGAGCGGCGCGCTCGACTGCGTTCTCGACGGCATCCCGAGCCCGAACGGTCTCGTGCTCAACAAGGCGGAGACCGTCGTCTTCCTCTGCGTCACCCGCGAGAACGCCATCTGGCGGGTGCCGCTGCTGCCGGACGGCAGCGCCACCAAGGTCGGCGTCTTCATCCAGATGTCGGGCGGCGTCGGGCCCGACGGGATGGCGATCGACGACGCGGAGAATCTCGTCGTCTGCCACATCGGCCTGGGCGCGGTCTGGGTGTTCAGCCCGATCGGCGAGCCGCTCTATCGCATCAAGTCCTGCACCGGCCTCGCCACCACCAACTGCGCCTTCGGCGGGCCGGAGGGGAAGTCGCTTTTCATCACGGAATCGAAGACCGGCACCGTGCTGCGCGCCGAGCTCAAGGTGCCCGGCCGGCGGATGTACTCCCACCTCTGAGAGCCTCCGCCGGCCGCTTCGCACTGATCACGGCCGGAGCCGCCAGAAGGGCAGGTTCCCCTCGTAGTCGGCGGTGGCGCGCTCGATGCCGATGTCGTGCAGCGCACGATCATCCATCGCCAGCAGGGCGCGACGGCTCTTGGCGCGATCGTGCCACTCGGCGAGGTGGTCGAAGAGCGCGGCCAGCTTCTCGCTGGCGACCGCGCGCCAGCTCGGCGTCTGCTGCTCGGGCGAGCGCGGCTGCCAGCCCCGCAGGACCACGGACGGGCTCGGCCGCCAGGCGAGATCGATGAAGTCGGCGGGCCGCCGATCGGCGCGCCAGCGGAAGAGGAGACCCGCGCGGCGGAAGGCGGGGGCCGCCGAAACCGTGGTGAGAGCGGCGATGTGGGCGGCGGCAATGGCCGGGATGGAGGTGTGGGCGAGGCGTTCCATGATTGAATCTCCTTTGGCCTGGGGTCTCGTTGCCAAGGAGAATGGCTTCGGAATTCACTGGTCACAAACGACGTGTTCTCATAGTATGACCAAATTAAATTTGGTCTAAAACCGAATGCAGGGTTCCCTTCCGCTGAACGGGCTCAAGGCCTTCGAGGCCGCTGCCCGGCACCTGAGCTTCACCCGCGCCGCAGCGGAGCTGAACGTGACCCAGGCCGCGGTCAGCCACCAGGTGAAGACGCTCGAGCTGCGCCTCGGCGTGAAGCTGTTCCGCCGGCTGCCGAAGAGCCTGCTGCTGACCGACGAGGGTCAGGCGCTGCTGCCGGATCTGCGCGACGCCTTCGAGCGCATGGCCCGCGCGCTGGCGCGGGTGAGCGCCGAGCGCGGCGCCGCCACGCTTTCCGTCACCACCCTCACCACCTTCGCCCTCACCTGGCTGGTCTCGCGGCTGCCGCGCTTTCAGGCCGCGCATCCCGAGATCGAGGTCCGTCTCTCGACGACGGCGCGGCTGGTCGACTTCGCCCGCGAGGATGTCGACGTCGCGATCCGCTACGGCGACGGCAAGTGGCCCGGCCTCACGGTCACCAAGCTCTTTGACGACGAGCTGACGCCGCTCTGCGGCCGCGCCCATCGTGATCGCCTGAAACGGCCGGAAGATCTCCGCGACGTGCCGCTCATCGACGCGTCGAGCCCGGAGCCGGCCTCGGTCGGCGACTGGCCGGCCTGGTTCGCTGTGGCCGGACTTCCCGGCCTTCCCTACGCGATCGGCGCCCATTTCGATTCGACGAAAATCGCCGTGCAGGCGGCGATCGACGGGCTCGGCGTTGCGATCGGCTCACCCTATCTCTTCCAGGACGACGTTGCCGCCGGCCGGCTGTTCCAGCCTTTCGCGCTCACCGTCAGCCACGCGAAAGCCTACTGGCTCGTGCACCAGGAAGTTGCCGGCGAGCGGCGGAAGGTGAAGGCGTTCCGCGACTGGGTCGTCGCCGAGACCGCGGACAAAACCACATAGAAATTTGATGCCCCCATGGGGCATCTTTTTCTTGAGCGCTGTCGTGGCAAGGTCTTTGCACGGCAGCCGCCGTGATGCGGCGTCGACGCTCCTTCCCGTGGTGTCGGTGCTGCATTTCGCGGCACGCCGCCCCGAAAACGGCCATCAGCTGCGTCCGGGCTGGATCAAGGGCGGCGTGTCGACCAGGAGCAGGAGTCTGGGTCCGAGTACTATTCTTGGGGGAGATTGCATCGGTGATAGCTAGGAACTGTACGCCCGTTGGGGCGGTCAGCGTGCTCGCGCTGAGCGCGGCGCTGGCGCTTGCCGCCTCCGCGTCTGCGCAGACCGCGCCGGCGGCGCCGGCCTCGACTGCGCCGGCTGCCTGGGCCGATACGCTCGCTTTCACGGGCCAGGTGGAGGCGGGCTTCACCGCCAATCCGCTGGGGCCGCCCGATCATCGCAACTTCGGCCAGCTCTTCACCGATCACGCCAACCAGCCGGTGCTGAACCAGATCCTGCTCACCGCCACGCGGCCGCTCGACCCGAAGGCCGAGGGCTGGGATTTCGGCTTCAAGCTGCAGGGCATGTACGGCTCCGACGCGCGCTACACGCATTTCACCGGCGAGTTCGACCGCATCATCCACGACACCAACCAGATCGATCTGGTGGAGGCGAATGCGCTCATTCATTCGCCGCTGCTGGGCTCCGGCGGCACCGACCTGAAGATCGGCCAGTATCCGACGCCGCTCGGCTACGAGGTGATCGACGCCAGCGGCAACCCGCTCTACTCGCACTCCTACATCTTCAACTTCGGCCTGCCCTTCAAGCACACCGGCGGCTATGCGACGGTGCACGCGACCGACCTGATCGACGTCTATGCCGGTGTCGACAGCGGCACCAACACCTGGGTCGGCTCGCACGGCGACAACAACGACGCGCCCGCAGGCCTCGCCGGCTTCGGCCTCAACATGATGGACGGCAAGCTTACCGTCCTCGCGCTCTCGCATTTCGGACCGGAGAACGCGCGCGGCGCCGTCGATTTCTCGGGCAAGCCGATCGACGTCAACGGCGAGTTCCGATACTTCAACGACGTCTACCTGACCTGGAAGGTGAGCGATCAGCTCACCTCGGTGACCGAGATCAACTATGTCCGCGACGACGGCGTCAACGCCAATGGCGGCGGCATCGCGCAGTACATCACCTACGCCTTCAACGACAACTGGTCGCTGACCGGTCGCGGCGAGATCTTCAACGACCAGAAGGGCTTCTACGTGGCGAAATTCGAGCAGCCGCTCGACTTCGTGAACGCCGAGCGCGGCCTGCCGACGAGCTCCGGCGGCGTGGTGAGCGGCGGCAAGAACACCTATACGGAAGTGACGCTGGGCGTCACCTGGAAGCCCGAGCTGCCGAAACCGATCGCGGGATTCATGCTGCGGCCGGAGATCCGTTACGACCACGCCAGCCACCCGGTGTTCGGCGACGGCACCGACGACAACCAGATCACCTTCGCGGCGGACTTCGTCCTGCAGTTCTGATTTCCGCGGCGCGCGCCGGTCAGCCGACGACGTGCGGCGGCCGGCGCCCCTCCAGCACGTCGATCATCTGCTCCACCACCGACAGTCCGACACGGTCGAGGGATTCCTGCGTCGCCGAGCCGAGATGCGGCGTGGCGATGAAATTGGAGAGCCGCAGCAGCGGATGATCCGGCGGCGGCGGCTCGACCGCGAAGACGTCGCCGGCGGCGGCGCCCGGCCGTCCCTTGGCCAGCGCCTCGGCAAGCGCCATCTCGTCGACGATGCCGCCGCGCGCGGTGTTGACGAGGATGCTGTCGGGCGCCATCCGCGCCAGCGCGTTCGCGCCGATCAGGTTCCGCGTCTGCGGCGTCAGCGGCAGGTTGAGGCTGAGGACCGCGCTCTTCTCCAGCAGCGGCTCCAGCGACGCGACCGGCTCGGCGCCGCCGGCACGGATCGCCTCGGGCGGCAGCATCGGATCATAGGCGCTGACCGGCGCGTCGAAGGCGCGGGCGAAGAGGCGGGCGACCTTGCGCCCGACGGCGCCGAAGCCGGCGATGCCGACCGGCCGCCCGGCGAGCTCGCGTCCGACCGGCAGAGGCGCCTTGCCGAGCGTGCCGGCGCGGAGCGCGCGATCGCCGGCGACCACATGGCGCGCCGCGGCGATCGCCAGGCCCAGCACCAGCTCCGCGACGCCATCCGCATTGGCGCCGGGCGTGTTCACCACGGTGATGCCCTTGGCGCGGGCGGCGTCGAGCGGGATGTTGTCGAACCCGACGCCGTGCTTGCCGATCACCTTCAGCTTCTTCGACCGCGCCACGTCCTTGGCGGGTATCGGCCGGATGCGCACCACCAGCCCCTCCGCATGATCGGGCCAGTCGCCGATACCGGGATCGCGCCAGTCGACGACTTCCACCGCCTCCTTCAGGCGGGCCAGCGCGCGGGGGCTGATGGGCTCGATGACGTAGACGGGCATGGCTCGATCGGTTGAGTGGCGGATGGCGCAGTTTCGCCGGTCGCGGAGGGCGGCTCAAGATGGAGCCGCGGACCGGCTTCGGTCTATGATGGCGGCCATGCATGACCTCGTCATCCGGAACGCGCTTCTCCTCGACGGCACCAAGGCTCCCGCGCGGCAGGGCGCTCTCGCGGTCACCGGGGAACACATCGTCGAGGTCGGCCGCGAGGTAGGACGCGGCCGGCGGGAGATCGACGCCGGCGGCCTCGCGCTGGCGCCGGGGATCATCGACACCCACACCCACTATGACGCGCAGGTCACCTGGGATCCGGCGCTGACGCCGTCGCCGGCGCACGGCGTCACGTCGGTGGTGATCGGCAATTGCGGCTTCACCATCGCGCCCTGCCGTCCCGCCGACCGCGAGCTCACCATGCGCAACCTCACCCATGTGGAGGGGATGTCGCTGGAGGTGCTGCGGCGGGGCATCCGCTGGGAATTCGAGAGCTTCCCGGAATACATGGACCTGCTGGCGCGGCTCGGCAGCGTGCCCAACCTCGCCGCCTTCGTCGGCCACTCCTCGGTGCGCACCTTCGTCATGGGCGAGGAAGCGACGCGGCGCGCCGCGACGGCGGAGGAGATTGCCCGGATGAAGCGTCTCGTCGCCGAGGCGATGCGCGCCGGCGCCATCGGCTTCGCCACCTCGACCGCGCCGCAGCACAATGGCGAGGCCGGCGTGCCGATGCCGTCGCGGCTCGCCGATGCCACCGAGCTCGGCGCGCTCGTCGGCGTGCTGGGCGAGATGGGCCGCGGCCTCTTCATGCTGACCAAGGGGCCGGACTCCACCGTCCCCTATCTGGAGACGCTGGCGGCGGCCACCGGCCGGCCGGTGATGATCGCGGCGCTGCTGCACAATCCCGTGCTGCCGGAAGCCACCTTCAACGACCTCGCCGGCATCGCCGCCGCGCAGCGACGCGGCCACCGGCTCTACGGCCAGATCTCCTGCTGCCCGCTCACCAACGACTTCACCATGAAGTCGCCCTATCTCTTCGAGGGCATTGCCGCCTGGCTGCCGGCGATGCAGGCGCAGGGCGACGCGCTGAAGCGCGTCTACGCCGATCCCGAGTTCCGCCGCCGCGTCACCGCCGAGCTCGCCGCGCCCGTCGCCATGCGGCTCTTCAACAACGACTGGGAGAAGCTCGACCTCCTCGAGGTGGCGCGGCCGGAGCACCGGCGCTACGAGGGCCGCAGCGTCGCAGCGCTCGCCGCCGCGGCGGGGAAGGCGCCGCTCGACTGGCTGCTCGATTTCGCGCTCGCGGAGGATCTCGAGACCGTCTTCACTGCGGTGCTGCTCAACACCGACGAGGACGCCGT
>DATKPX010000041.1:0-4873 GCA_035523855.1 Allostellaceae bacterium | reverse complement strand
ACCCTCAACAAGCTGCTGACCACGCCGGACGATCCGCGCCGCGCCATCGTCGAGGGGCTGGCGGCGCTCGACGCCAAGGCGGAGACCGTCGTCCACGGTACGACCCTGGTCACCAACGCCCTCATCGAGCGCCGCGGCGCGCCGGTGGGATTGATCACCACCGAGGGCTATCGCGACGTGCTGGAGATCGGCAACGAGCTCCGCTACGACACCTTCGATCTGCAGCTGGAGCGGCCGGAGCCGCTGGTGGCGCGGAAGCTGCGCATCCCGGTGAAAGAGCGCATCGGCGCCGACGGCAGCGTGGTGCTGCCCCTCGACGAGGCCGGCGTCAAGGCGGCGGCGCTGGCGCTGAAGCAGGCAGGCGCGCGCTCCATCGCCATCGCCTTCTTCAACAGCTATCGCAATCCGACGCACGAGCTGCGCGCCAAGGCGATTGTCGAGGCGGCGTGCCCCGGCCTCGCCGTCTGCGCCGCCGCGGAGATCGCGCCGGAGGTCAGGGAATACGAACGCTTCTCCACGGCGGTCGCCAACGCCTATGTGGCGCCGATCGCCCAGCGCTACCTGATCGAGCTGGAGAAGTCCCTGGGCGTGCCGCTCTTCATCATGCTGTCGGATGGCGGCATCACCACCGCGCGCGCCGCCAGCGAGCAGCCGATCGCCCTCGTCGAATCCGGTCCCGCTGCCGGCGCGATGGGTGCGGCGTTCCTGGCGCGCCAGGCCGGCTGGGAGGACGTGATCGCCTTCGACATGGGCGGCACCACCGCGAAGGTCAGCCTCATCCATGGCGGGTTGCCGCACCGGACCCACGAGCTGGAAGCCGCGAGATTGCAGCGCTTCAAGAAGGGGAGCGGGCTGCCGCTGCGGCTGCCCGTCATCGAGCTCATCGAGATCGGCGCCGGAGGCGGCAGCATCGCCGGCGTCGATGGGCTCGGCCTCCTCCATGTGGGGCCGCAGAGCTCCGGCGCGGTGCCGGGCCCCGCCTGCTATGGCCGCGGCGGCGAGGAGGCGACGGTGACCGACGCCGATCTCGTCCGCGGCTACCTGGCGCCGGACCGCTTCCTCGGCGGCAGGATGCAGCTCGACCGCGCGCGGGCCGAGACGGCGCTCAAGGCGCTCGGCGAGAAGCTCGGCCTCGGCCTCACCGAGACGGCGAACGGCATTGCCCGCGTGGTCGACAACAACATGGCGACCGCCGCCCGCGTCCACATCGCCGAATCCGGCACCGATCCGCTGCGCTACCGCATGGTGGCCTTCGGCGGCGCCGGGCCGGTGCACGCCTACGAGATGGCGCGGCTTCTGAACGTGGGCGAGGTGATCTTCCCGCGCGGCGCCGGCGTCGCCTCGGCGATCGGCATGCTGGTGGCGCCGCGCAGCGTCGAGTACACGCGGAGCCTGATCGCGCCGGTGGAGACGCTCGGCTGGGCCGCAGTCGGCGCCGTGATCGCGGAGCTCGCCGGACGCGGCCGCGCGGTGCTGCGCGAGGCGGATCTCCGCGATGCGGAGATCGCCCTCGAGCTCAGCGCCGACATGCGCTACGTCGGCCAGGGGTTCGAGGTGACGGTGCCGCTCGACGCCGGCATTCCGGAGCGCCGCGACGCCGTCGCGCTGCGCCGCGCCTTCGACGCCCAGTACGAGAGGCGCTTCGGCCGCAATCTCGGCAACCTGCCGGCGGAGGTGGTGTCCTGGCGCGTGCGCTCGGTGGCGGCGCCCGCCGTGAGCGAGGTGCGCTTCGCCGAGGCCGCCGCCGACGGCGCGGCGCTCATCGAGAAGCGCGGGGCTTATTTCGAGGAGGCAGGCGGCTTCGTCGAGACGCCGGTCTATGCCCGCGCGCGGCTCGCCGCCGGCGACAAGATCGCGGGACCGGCCCTCATCGAGGAGGCAGAGTCGACCGCGGTGGTGGGCCCTGGCGCCGAGGTCACCGTCGATGCCTTCGGCAATCTCATCATGCGCCTCCGGCGCGGCAGCAGGAGCGCAGCACCATGAAAGCCACCATCCTCGCGGCGCTCGCCGCACTCCTTTTCACTGCGCCGGCCATGGCGCAGTCGGCGGATGTCGGCGGCGAGTCCGTGGGATCCGCCGATTTCGTCAAGGCTGCCTGCGCCGAGGGCGCGGTCACCTACTACACGGCGCAGAGCGACGGCGACGAGCGCGAGATCGTCAAGCCCTTCGAGCGGCAGTTCTCCTGCATCAAGGTCTCGGTGATCAGCGCGGTCACCGGCCGGCTCTACGAGCGCCTTGAGACCGAGAGCCAGGCCGGCAAGCCCCAGGCCGACGTGCTGCTGATCACCGACGAGGCGCTGGCGCAGACCCTGATCGACGGCAAGCGGGTGCGGCAATGGACGCCGCCGGTGACGGAGAAATATCCCGCCAACGCCAAGGTCGAGGGCTGGTGGTACTCCGCGTCGGGCTCGCTGATGTACCCGATCTACAACACCGAGCAGGTGGACGGCGACGAGGTGCCGAAGAGCTGGAAGGACCTGCTCGACGCCAAATGGAAGGGCAAGATCGCCACCTCGCCGATCACCATCGGCGGCACCGGCTGGATGCAGTACGCCTTCTTCAAGCAGGTGCTGGGCGCGGATTACCTCAAAGCCTTCGCCGCCGGCCAGCCCAAGCTCTTTCCCTCCTACAGCGCCGCGGTGCTGAGCGTGGCGCGCGGCGAGCTGCCGCTCGGCATCGTCTCCGCCCTCAACGACTATCCCGTCCGCATGCAGCAGGGCGCGCCGATCGCGCCGCTCTATTTCGCCGAGGGGACGCCCTTCACCAACTACCCGATGCTGCTGATGGCGAGCGCGCCGCATCCGCACGCGGCGGAGCTCTTCGCCAACTGGTACCTCACGAAGGTGGCGCAGAGCGAGCTGGTGCGCGTGCGCGGCGCCTACTCCGTCCGCGCCGATGTCGGCCCGGCGAAAGGCAATCCGCCGCTCGCCTCGGTCCACCCCTGGAACCCCGGCCACGACGCGATCCTCAGGGAGCACGACGCCCTCGTCACGGAGGTGACGGGCGTGTTCGGGAATAGATAGCAAGAACGGCGGGCTAGGCATCCCGCGTCCTTCGACGCGCTCCCTGCGGTCGCTTGCTCAGGATGAGGGCCTTTCTTAACGCCATCATCCATGCCCCTCATCCTCCTGAGCAAGCGCAGCGCGTCGAAGGACGCAGGCCGCTTCTGCTGCGCTTTATCTGAGCCTTGAGGTCTGACCGCCCTTCACCAGCTCCAGGAACGCCGACACGATCCTCAGGTTCCGCCGCTCCTTCAGACACACCACGTATTCCCGCGTCGTCAGGTCGGCGCCGGCGAGCGGCACCGAGGCGAGGCGGTCGTCGCGGCCGAACTCCGCTTCCAGCACCACGCCGATGCCGAGGCCGGCGGCGACCGCCTCGCGAACGGCCTCGCGGCTCTCGATCTCCATGACGACGCGCGCCTGCACCTTCGCCGTGGCGGCCGCCCGCTCGAAGACCTTGCGGGTGGTCGAGCCGGGCTCGCGCAGCACGATCGGCTGATCGCGGAGATCGGCGAGGCGGATCGAGCGCCGCTTCGCCCAAGGATGGCGCCGCGGCATGAAAACCACCAGCCGCTGCTCGGCGCAGAGGATGCTCTCCAGGCGCGGATCCGCGGCGATGTCGGGGATGACGGCGACGTCGGCGCGGTAGTGCAGGAGCGAGTCCAGCACCGCCTCGGAATTGCCGATCGCCAGCGAGGTGTGGACGGCGGGATAGCGCGCGGCGAAGGCGGCGAGGAAGGGCACCACGTGATAGGGGCTGCCGGCGCTGACCCGGAGATGCCCGGTCGTGAGCGCGCGGGCGCGCGCCAGCAGCTCCTCCGCTTCCTCCTCCAGCAGGAAGAGGCGGCGGGTGATCTCCAGCAGCCGCTCGCCCAGGGGCGTCGGCGCGGCGCCGCGGCCGCGGCGGTCGAAAAGGGCGACACCGTAGCTCTCCTCCAGCGCCTTCACCTGCGCCGAGAGGGTCGGCTGCGTCACGCCCAGTGCTCGCGCCGCGCCGGTGAAGCTGCCTTCCGTCGCCACGGCATGGAAGGCGCGGAGCTGTACATAAGCCATAGATATAACCACTGCCAGGAATAGAAAATATCGATTGGACTTATATCATGCTGGCGCCGAGAATGGCGACATCAAGCGATTGGGAGACCTCGATGCCCCCGGCGACGCCGTTCCTGCTCACGCCTGGCCCCCTCACCACGAGCGACGAGACCAAGCGCGCGATGCTGCGCGACTGGGGCTCGCGCGACACCGATTTCATCGCCCTCAACAGGCGCGTCCGCGAGCGGCTGGTGACGCTCGCCGGCGGCGCCGGGACCCACGTCGCCGTGCCGCTCCAGGGCAGCGGCACCTTCGTGGTGGAGGCGATGCTCGGCACTTTCGTGCCGAAGAACGGCAAGCTCCTCATCCTGGTGAACGGCGCCTATGGCCGCCGCATGGCCGAGATGTGCCGCTACTACGGCCGCGCCCATGTCACCTACGAGACGGCGGAGGACGTGCCGCCCGATCCCGCCGAGGTCGACGCGCGGCTCGGCCGCGATCCCGCGATCACCCATGTGGCGGCGGTCCAGTGCGAGACCACCTCCGGCATCCTCAACCCGGTCGCCGAGGTGGCCCGCGTGGTGGCGAAGCGCGGCCGGCGCCTGCTGATCGACGCCATGAGCGCCTTCGGCGCGCTGCCGCTCGACGCCCGCGAGGTGCATTTCGACGCGGTGGCGGCTTCCGCCAACAAGTGTCTCGAGGGCGTGCCCGGCATGGGCTTCGTCGTCGCGCGCCAGGCGGCGCTGGAAGAGTGCAAGGGCAACGCGCAGTCGCTGAGCCTCGACCTCTACGAGCAGTGGCGCGCCATGGAGAAGAACGGCCAGTGGCGCTTCACCCCG
>DATKPX010000040.1:0-3074 GCA_035523855.1 Allostellaceae bacterium | reverse complement strand
CAGATCCGCCACCTCGCCGCGGAGGTAGTGGCGGAGCAGCGCCATCAGGTCGCCGACCTCGTCCGCCGGCCGCTTCCAGTTCTCCGAGGAGAAGCCGAAGAGGGTCAGGTAGGAGACGCCGAGCTCCACCGCCGCCTCGACCGCGCGCCGCGCCGCCTCGGCGCCGCGGCGGTGGCCGGCTACCCGCGGCAGGCCGCGCGCCTTGGCCCAGCGGCCGTTGCCGTCCATGATGATGGCGACATGGGCGGGCGGCGGCACGGCAGGCGCGGAGGCGGGCTTGTCCATCGCGATCAGACTTGAAGGACTTCCTTCTCCTTCTGCGCCAACGCCTCGTCGATCTTCTTGATCGTGTCGTCGGTCAGGCTCTGCACGTCCTTGTCGAGCTTGCGGTGCTGATCCTGGTTGATCTCGCGGCTCTTCTCGCGCTTCTTGAGATCCTCGAGCCCGTCGCGACGGACGTTGCGGACGGAGACCCGCGTCTGCTCGGCGTATTTGTGAGCGACCTTGATGAGCTCCTTGCGGCGCTCCTCGCTCAAGGGCGGGATCGGCACCCGGATCACCTGTCCCTCGCTCTGCGGATTGAGCCCAAGGCCCGCCTCGCGGATGGCGGCGTCCACCGCCTTGGAGAGGCCGCGGTCCCAGACCTGCACCACCAGCATGCGCGGCTCCGGCGCGCTCACGGTGCCGACCTGGTTGAGCGGCATCTTGCTGCCGTAGGCGTCGACCACCACGGGCTCGAGCAGGCTCGGCGACGCGCGGCCGGTCCTCAGTCCCGCGAACTCCTTCTTCAGCGTATCGATGGCACCGTCCATCCGGCGCCGCAGATCCTTGATGAGTGCGTCCTCGCTCACGGCCTCAGCTCCCCTCCGTTATGATGGTGAAGCGGCCACGGCCGCTCACCACGTCGGCAAAGCCCCCGATATTCTGTATCGAAAACACCAGGATCGGAATGCGATTTTCCCGCGCCAACGAGATCGCCGCCGCGTCCATCACCTGCAGGTCGCGCGACAGCACCTCGAGATAGGTCAGCTTCTCATAGCGCTGGGCGTCCCGCACTTTCTTCGGATCGGCGGAATAGACGCCGTCGACCTTGGTGCCCTTGAGAAGAGCGTCACAGCCCATCTCCGACGCCCGGAGCGCCGCCGCGGTGTCGGTGGTGAAGAAGGGATTGCCGGTGCCGGCGCCGAAGATGACGACGCGGCCCTTCTCCATGTGGCGGATGGCGCGGCGGCGGATATAGGGCTCGCAGACCGCCTGCATGCTGATCGCCGAGAGCACGCGCGTCGCCACCCCCAGGCGCTCGAGCGCGCTCTGCATGGCGAGCGAGTTAATGACGGTGGCGAGCATGCCCATATAGTCGGCCGTCGCCCGCTCCATGCCGGAAGCAGCGCCGGCGAGGCCGCGGAAGATGTTGCCGCCGCCGATCACCAGGCAGACCTGGACGCCGAGCCCGTGCACCTCCTTGACCTCGGCGGCGACGCGCGCGACCACGGCCGGGTCCTGCCCGTACTCCCGCTCGCCCATCAGGGCCTCGCCGGAGATCTTCAGGAGGACGCGCCGGTATTTGAGGTCCGCTGCCATGGCTTAGGGGATCGGATCCGACTCGGGCCGGGGAAATCGGGCGGCGGGATCATACATCAACGGACGGCATCCGTCTTGCCGCCCAATCCCGGAACAGAGCGCGGCAAAATCACGGCAGGCGCGGCTCAGCCCTTCAACTGCGCCGCGACCTCGGCCGCGAAATCGCTCTCCTTCTTGTCGATGCCCTCGCCGAGCGCGAAGCGGACGAAGCCGGTGAGCCTGATCGGCGCCCCCGCCTCCTTGGCCGCCGCCTCGACGACCTTGCCGACGCGGCTCTCGCCGTCGATCACGTAGATCTGCTCGAGCAGCACCGTCTCCTCGTAGAACTTGCGCAGGCGGCCCTCGACCATCTTCTCGATGATCGCCTCGGGCTTGCCGCTCTGGCGCGCCTGGTCGCGCAGGATGTCGCGCTCGCGCTCGACCGCCGCCTTGTCCACCGAGGCGATGTCGAGGTATTGCGGATTGGCCGCCGCCACATGCATCGCGATCTGGCGGCCGAAGGCGGTGAGCTTCGCCGGATCGCCGGCGGATTCGACGCCGACGATGACGCCGATCTTGCCGATGCCGGCGGCGAGCGCGTTGTGGACATAGGACGCCACCACGCCCTTCCCGACCGAGAGCCGGCTGGCGCGACGGAGCGCCATGTTCTCGCCGATGGTGGCGATGAGATGCGTGAGCTCGTCGCCGACCGTGCGGCCGGTGCCGGGATAGGCGGCGCCGGTCAGCGCCTCGATGTCGCCCTTGCCGAGGGCGAGCTTGGTCACCGCGCTCACGTAATTCTGGAACGCGTCGTTGCGGGCGACGAAGTCGGTCTCGCTGTTGACCTCGACCACCGCGCCGACGGCGCCGTCGGTGGCGACGCCGACCAGGCCCTCGGCGGCGACGCGGCCCGCCTTCTTGGCGGCGGCGGCGAGGCCTTTCTTGCGCAGCCAGTCGGACGCCTGCTCGAGGTCGCCCGCGGTCTCGCCGAGGGCGCGCTTGCAGTCCATCATGCCGGCGCCGGTCTTCTCGCGCAGCTCCTTCACCAGCGCAGCGGTAATCTCGGCCATGTCCCTGTCTCTCTCTGCTCGAGAACTAACCCATGCGGCAATGCTGCCGCCTCGTCGTCAGGCCTCCGGTCGAACCTCCGGCGCCCCGTCGGGGATCGCCTCCACCGGTGGCGCCGCCTGGGCGCCCACGTCGGCGCCGCTGCCGGCGAGCTCCGCCTGCAGGCCGTCGAGCACCGCCTGCGCCATCAGGTCGCAATACATGTTGATGGCGCGCATGGCGTCGTCGTTGCCCGGGATCGGATAGGCGATGCCGTCGGGCGAGGAGTTGCTGTCGAGCACCGCCACCACCGGGATCTTCAGCGTGTTCGCCTCCTTGACGGCGATCGCTTCCTTGTTGGTGTCGATGACGAAGAGGATGTCGGGGAGGCCGCCCATGTCCTTGATGCCGCCGAGCGCCCGCTCCAGCTTCTCCTTGTCGCGGGTGATCTCCAGCACCTCCTTCTT
>DATKPX010000039.1:0-5012 GCA_035523855.1 Allostellaceae bacterium | reverse complement strand
CGGGATCGATCGCCACCGCGTCGACCAGGCTCAGGAACGGCTTGATCCACCAGCTGGCGGCGCGGTTGGCGGCGATCGCGAAGGCGGGGCGGCCGGGCAGGAAAGCGGCGAGCAGCACCCCGTCGATGAAGGAGAGGTGGTTGGCGACGATCACCACGCGCTCGCCGGCCTTGCCGACATTCTCGATGCCGCGCACCTCGACCCGATAGACGAGGCGCAGAATGGCGGCGAGGGCGGATTTGAGGACGACGCCGGGGACGAGGCGCATCACGACGACGGCCGCGGCGGCATTGGCGACGCCGACGGTCAGGAAGATCTGCGGCACGGTGAGGCCGACCTTCAGCATCACCGCGCTCACTGCGCCGGAGGCCACGATGAAGATCGCATTGACGATGTTGTTGGCGGCGACCACGCGGGAGCGATGCGCTTCCTCGCTGCGCGCCTGCAGGATCGTATAGAGCGGCACGGTGAAGAGGCCGCCGCAGAGCGCGATCATGAAGAGGTCGGCGGAGAGGCGCCAGCTCTGGGGATGCGACAGGAACTCCAGCGCGCCGATGAGCGCGCCGGCGCTGCCGGTGACGCGCTCGCTCGCATGGAAGAGATCGAAGGTGAAGAGCGTCATGCCGAGGGCGCCGATGGGCGCCAGCCGGGCGCTCACCTCGCCGCGCAGCAGCCGCCCGCAAAGCACCGAGCCGGCGCCGATCCCGACCGAGAAGAGCGCAAGAAACAGCGTCTCCACCTCGGCATTGGCGTTGAGCGTGTCCTTGGCGTAGGTCGGGAATTGCGACAGGAACACCGCGCCCACCAGCCAGAACCAGGAGATCCCGATGATCGAGAGCTTGAGATCGCGATGGGCGCCGACATGGCGGAGGATCGCCATGGTCTCGGCCCAGATGTTGGGATTGACGCGAAGCTCGGGCGCCGCGCGGCGGGCGCGCGGGATGAAGAGGCTGACGGCCCAGCCGGCAACCGCGAACAGCAGCAGCAGCGCCGAGACGATGGTGGGCCCATGCGGCGCCACGATCAGCAGCACGCCGGCGATGGTGCCGAGCAGGATGGCGAGGAAAGTGCCGGCCTCGATGAGCGCGTTGCCGCCCATCAGCTCGTCTTCCCTGAGGTGATCCGGCAGGATGCCGTACTTCACCGGACCGAAGAAAGTCGCCTGGACGCCGAGCAGGAACAGCACCGCCAGCTCGAAGAGGAGGAAGGTCATGCCGTCGAAAGTGAAGCCCACCGCGGCGAGCACCATGACGCCGATCTCCCAGAGCTTGATCAGGCGGATGAGCCGCGATTTCTCGAACTTGTCGGCGATCTGGCCGGCGGTGGCGGAGAACGGAAAGTAGGGGAGAATGAAGATCGCGGTGGCGATCGCCACCACGATGCGGGTGGTGGTGGGATCGGCGAAGGCGCGGTAGGTCGCAATCGTCACCAGCGCCGTCTTCAGCAGATTGTCGTTCACCGCCCCCAGGAACTGGGTGACGAAGAGTGGCAGCAGGCGCCGGCTCCTCAGGAGATGCAGCTGTGTCTCGGCCATGGGCCCTCTCTCCGCAGCGGTGGTCAGGCGCCGAGCACCCGCCAGCAGGCGGCGGCGAGGCTCGGGGCAAGCGACAGCATCGGGCCGGGCAGCCGGCCATAGGTCTTGAAGGTCGCGGGCTGCACGATCACGCCCAGGACGAGGGCGGCGGCGAGATCGAGATCGGCGGCGGGGATCTCGCCCCGCGCCATGCCCTCGCGCAGCACCTGGCGCACCACGTCCACCGGCGTCACCGCGCCCTCGTCGAGGCGGCGCAGGGAGTGATGCTGCACCAGCAGCAGGAACTGGAACAGCACGGGGTCCGCATCGAAGACGCGGGCACATTCCTCGACCATCGCCCGCAGCTTCTCACGGGCCGCGGCCTGCTGGGCTGCGAGCTCGTGCAGGCGCTTGGCGAAGGCCGCGTAGTTGCGCTCGAAGAGGGCGAGGATGAGGTCGTCCTTGCTCCGGTAATGGCGGTAGAGCGCCCCCTCGGCGACCCCCGCCGCATGCGCGATGTCGCGGATGGTCGTCTCGGTAACTCCTTGGGAAACAAAGAGTTCCATGGCTCTCCGGTCGATCCTTTCCCGCGTCGGGGTGCCGTCTCGCATTTGATCTCAAACAAAATGAGTGAACAATCACTCACTTATAGCCGTGATGACGCGTCCCGTCAAGAGGCGGCAATGCGGGGGGCGGACGGTCAGTGAATGGGCTGTCAGCGATTTAATGGGGCGGCCGGGAACGGCGCTCGGCGCTGCGGACATATATCCAGACGATCATAGTCGAAGGCTACGAATGGACGCGGGTAGGCCGGCCGAGGCGGTGCTCAGCTTTCTGGTCCGTGACCTCGCTCGGCTGTTGCGCCGCCGCTTCGAGCAGGGCGCTGCCGGGGAGGCGCTGGGTCTCACCCGAAACCAGAGTTTCGTCCTGGTCTATGTGGCGGAGCGGCAGGGGTTGAGCCAGGCGCGCCTCGCCGAGCTGCTGCAGATCGAGCCGATGGCGCTCGTGCACCTGGTCGATCGTCTCGAGGCGCTCGGGCTCATGGAGCGTCGGCTCGATCCCCGGGACCGCCGGATCTGGCGGCTCTATCTGACGCCGGCGGCAGCGCCGGCGCTGGAGCAGATCCGGCGGATCAACCGGGCCGTGGGTGCCGACGCGCTCGCCGATCTTCCGGCGGATGAGCGTGCGCTGCTGATCGCGCTGCTGCGGCAGCTCAAGAGCACCCTTGCGGGTGCCGCTCGCTTGAATGGGGCAGGGGTTTCGGAGCCGCCGAGCGCGGCTTGATCGAACGCCGAGGGGCGGGGTCGATGCGAAAGACCACAGCAGCGGTCGCGGCGATGATTGCCGCGGCTTGCGCCGGTTGGCTGATCTATGCGCGCGTGGGTCGCGACGGCGGCGCTGCGCGGGCGCAATCGGGTACGCCTGCGGTGCCGGTCACCGTGGGCATCGCCGAGGCGCGCGACATGCCGGTCTATGTCCGCGGCATCGGCTCGGTGCAGGCCTATAACGCGGTGGCGGTGAAGAGCCGCGTCGACGGTCAGATCATGAAGGTGGACTTCACCGAGGGCCAGGAGGTGAAGCCCGGCGATCTGCTGTTCGAGATCGACCCGCGTCCGTTCCAGGCGGCGCTGGCGCAGGCGCAGGCGAACAAGGAAAAAGACGAAGCGCAGCTCACCAGCGCCGCCGCCGATCTCAAGCGCGACAGCGACCTGGTGGGGCACGGCTTCCAGACGCGGCAGGCTTACGACCAGCAGAAGGCGCTGGTGGGACAGGTAGAGGCCTCGATCAAGGCCGACGAGGCGCAGATCGAGAGCGCCGAGCTCAATCTGCAATACGCCGATATCCGGTCACCGATCGCCGGGCGCACCGGCGCGCGGCTGGTGGACGTCGGCAACATCGTGCATGCCGCCGACAACACATCGCTCGTCAGCATCACGCAGCTGCGGCCGATCTACGTCAGCTTCACCGTGCCGCAGGGGCAATTCGATCGGATCCGGATCAGCCAGAGCAAGGCGCCGATCGACGTGCTGGCCTATTCCCAGGACGATCGGCGGCAGCTCGCGAGCGGCAAGCTCACGCTGATCGACAATCAGATCGACCAGGCGACCGGCACGCTCCATCTCAAGGCGACCTTCGCGAACGAGGACGGCGTGCTCTGGCCCGGCGCCTTCGTCAACGCGCGCCTCGTGGTCGGCGTCGACAGGAATGCCGTCACCGTGCCGGCGCGCGCGGTGCAGCGCGGTCCCAACGGCAGCTATCTCTTCGTGGTGAAGCCGGATGACACCGTCGAGATGCGGACCGTCGAAGTGAGCGAGACCGAGGAGGGCGTGGCCGTCATCGGCAAGGGGCTTGCCGCCGGCGAGCGGATCGTCGTCGACGGGCAGTATCGGCTGGACAACGGCACCAAGGTCGCGGTGCAGGCCGCGCCGGCGAACGGCAGCTGAGCGTTCCCCTGTGAGCATCTCCCAGCCCTTCATCCTGCGGCCGATCGCCACCTCGCTGCTGATGCTGGGAATGGTGGTGTTCGGGCTTGCCGCCTACACGCTGCTGCCGGTGGCGGCGCTCCCCAATGTGGATTTTCCCACCATCACCGTCACCGCGCAGCTGCCGGGCGCCAGCCCGGAGACCATGGCCTCGTCGGTGGCAACGCCGCTCGAGCAGCAGTTCGGCGCGATCCCCGGCCTCGACCAGATGACTTCCACCAGCGGCCTGGGCGCCACCTCGATCACCCTGCAATTCGCCCTCACCCGGAATATCGACGGCGCCGCGCAGGACGTGCAGACCGCGATCAACGCCGCGGGCGGCCTGCTGCCGAAGAACCTGCCGAACCCGCCGACCTATCGGAAGGTCAATCCGGCGGACCGCGCGATCCTGATCTACGCGATCCATTCCGACACCATGCCGCTCTACAAGGTCGACGACTACGCCTACACCATCCTGGCGCAGAAGCTGTCCACCGTCTCCGGCGTGTCGCAGGTCGATGTCGCCGGTCAGCAGAAATACGCCGTCAGGGTGCAGGTCAACCCGAGCGCGCTCGCCTCCCGCGCCATCGGACTCGAGGACGTCCGCGCCGCGCTCGCCAATACCAGCATCGACCAGCCGAAGGGCGACCTCGAGAACGCGCACCAGTCGCTGACCCTCGATACCAATGACCAGCTCTTCAACGCCAAGGCCTTCGACCGCGTGATCGTCGCTTACCGGAACGGCGCGCCGGTGCGGGTCGGCGACGTCGGCAAGGCGATTGATTCGGCGGAGCTCGATCGGGTCGCCGCCTGGTACAACGACCGCCAGGCCGAGATCCTGCTGGTGCACCGCGAGAGCGACGCCAATACGGTCGAGACGGTGAATCATGTCCAGGCGCTGCTGCAGCAGCTCAGGGCGTCAATCCCGCCAACCGTCAAGATCGACCTTGTCTCGGACCGCACCCTCACCATCCGGGCGTCGGTGTCCGACGTACGCTTCACGCTCATCTTGACCGTGGGCCTGGTGGTGATGGTGA
>DATKPX010000038.1:0-17330 GCA_035523855.1 Allostellaceae bacterium | reverse complement strand
CTCTCCTGCCTGGGCCGATGCCGCGTCGCCGGCGCATGTTGCGGGCTTCGCGCCGCCGGGCTATCGCCAGGTCTTCGGCGACGATTTCGACGACGGCGACGTCGGCCGCATCAACGAGAACGCGAGCGGCGGCCGCGACGGCGCGCCGGCGTGGCGCAGCCGCTATCGCCAGGACCGCTTCACCATCATCAACGAGGAGAAGCAGATCTACGTCGATCCGGCCTTTGCCGGCACGGCGGATCATCCGCTGGGCGTGCAGCCCTTCAGCATCGCCAACGGCGTGCTGACGATCGCGGCGAACCGCGCCGATCCCGTCCGCGCGCAACCCTTCCTGCACGGCATCGCCTACACCTCGGGCTGCATCACCACCGAGCTCACTTTCTGGCGCACCTACGGCTATTACGAGATGCGGGCGCGGCTGCCGCTCGGCAAGGGCTACTTCCCGGCCTTCTGGCTGCTGCCGAAGCGCGACGCCTGGCCGCCGGAGATCGACGTCTTCGAGGCCTCGGGCGTGCGGCCGAAGAGCGTCCATATGGGCGTGATCGCCCCCGACAAGCAGGCGACCGACCACTGGATCACCGGCGTCATCGACATCGCCGACGGCTTCCATGCCTATGGCCTCGACTGGACGCGGGAGACCATCTCCTGGTCGCTCGACGGCCGCGAGGTCTGGCGGCGTCCCAACTCCGTCCATGAGGACATGTACGTGCTGGCGAACCTGGCGGTCGGCAATCGCGATCCGCGCTTCATCCCGAATCCGGACGAGAGCACGCCGTTTCCGGGCAAGCTCGAGATCGACTACATCCGCGTCTTCGCCAAGGCCTGACGGACGGTCCGCCCTATCGGGGAGATGGCATGGAGTTCACGTCGCTCGGTTTCCTGCTGTTCGTCCTGGTCGCCGCGCTGCTGTTCCACCTGCTGGAAAACGCGCTCTATCGCCGGATCGTGCTGGCCGCGGCGAGCGCGGTCTTCATCGCGAGCTACGTCAACACGCCGCTCGACATCGTGCCGCTCGCCGCCTTCCTGCTGCTCGGCTACGCCGCCTTCGAGCTGGTGCGCCGGCGGCCTTCCGACCTCACCCTCGGCATCGGCCTCGTCGCGGTGATCGCGCTCTTCATCTTCCTGAAGCGCTTCTCCTTCATCGAGGCGCTGCCCGGGCTGCCGTTTCCTTATCTCGTGCTCGGCCTCTCCTATATCCTGTTCCGCGTCCTGCACCTGATCATCGACGCGCGCGCCGGCCTGAAGGCGGCGCCGATCTCGCCGCTCTCCTTCTTCAACTACACCTGCGGCTTCCTGAGCTTCATCTCCGGGCCGATCCAGCGCTACGAGGATTTTGCCCGCGGCGAGGCGGCGGTCCGCCGGCGCCCCGGCGACGCGCTGGTGTTTCGCAGCTTCTCGCGGGTGGTGACCGGCTTCCTCAAGGTCTCGGTGGTATCGGCCACCGCCAATTATTTCTTCCTCAAGGCGTCGGGGCGGCTCCTCGACGAGGTGGCGCCGCTCGGCACGCTCTCCTATGCCGGCGTCTACGCCGCCGCGGTCGTCAGCTACACCGTCTATCTCTATTACAATTTCGCCGGCTACATGGACATCGTCATCGGCTTGGGCTGGCTCTTCAATCAGGAGCTGCCGGAGAACTTCGATCGGCCCTTCACCGCGCGGAACTTCCTCGACTTCTGGGGCCGCTGGCACATGACGCTGTCGGAGTGGTTCAAGATCTATGTCTTCACGCCGCTGCTGAAGGCGCTGGCGACGCGCTTCGACTCGGCGGCGGCGCTGCCGTTCCTCGGCGTGCTCGCCTTCTTCGTCACCTTCCTGGTGATGGGCATGTGGCACGGCACCACCAGCGTGTTCCTGGTCTATGGCCTCCTGATGGGCGCCGGCGCCAGCGTCAACAAGTGGTGGCAGATCGCGCTCGCCGGGCGGCTCGGCAAGCGCGGCTACAAGGCGCTCGGCAACCATCCGCTCTATGCCGGCTTCTGCCGCGGCCTCACCTTCGCCTATTTCGCGCTGGCGCTGACCTGCCTCTGGGTCGATCTCCGGGGGCTCGAGGGCATCCTGCGCCGGCTGGGCCCGCTCGGCATCGTCGCGGTGCCGCTGCTGCTCGCCGTCGGCGGCGGACTCTGGCTCGCGGCGGCGGATTTCGCGCTGGCGCGGCTCAGCGGCGCCGGCGAGCGCGCGGCGGCATTGATGCGCGGCTTCCTGCTGCGCAACGCCTGGCTCGCGGGACGCATCCTCTTCATCCTGGTGGTGGCGTCCTTCTTCCACCGGTCGCCGGAATTCGTCTACAAGGCATTCTGACGTGGGCGCCATCCTCAAGCAGTGCCTCGTCACCCTCGGCTTCCTCGCCGGTCTCCACCTTGCGATCCTCGGCGGAACGCTGCTGCTCTACCCCTTCCCGGTGCAGAAGGGCGGGCTCGACACCGCCTCGGCGCCCGACACCCTCTTCACCACCGAGCCCAAATACGTCTTCCTCGACCGCGCGCCGCTGCGCTCCGACAAGCGGCAGCTCATCCTGCTCGGCGCCTCCAACGTGGTGGCGGGGTTCAAGCTCCGCGAGCTGCAGCCGCTGCTGCCGGACATGGTCGTGCACAATCTCGCCATCGGCGGCAGCAACGTGACGGAGATGCGCGAGGTGGTCTCGCTGGTGCAGGACGAGCTCGACCCGGCGGCGCGGCGGCGGACGATCTACGTCATCGGTCTCTGGTACGGCATGTTCGTCGCCAACGAGAATCACTGGGCGACGCCCGACCGCCACGCAGGCGATACCGACATCGACATCGAGCGCTACCGCTACGGCTTCTACCGGCGCACCGCGGAAGGACCGGTGGCGGTGGTGCCGACCCGCTTCCTCGATTACGCGCTGGTGGCGATCCAGCCCTATCTGGCGCTCGACCGCTTCGCGCGCGACGCCCAGGACTTCCTGACGCACCGCCCGCCGCCGCTCACCGACGAGCAGCGCAACGCCGCGAGCCTCAGCGACGAGGAGAAGACACGGCTGCTGGCGAACTGGACCAAGTACATGGGCGTTCCCGGCCCGATCGCCGACCAGCAGTTCGAAGAGCTGGCGCGGACCGTGGACGACATCCTCGCCAGCGGTTCCAAGGTGATCCTGGTCGCGCTGCCGTTGCCGCAATGGCACGAGCGGCAATCGCCCTATCAGGCGAGCTACGTCGAGAAGAAGAACCGGCTGCTGGCGCGCCTCGCGACCCGGCCGGGTGTCGCCATCCTCTCTCTCGAGGATCTCGACGCCGATCCCAACTTCCAGGACGAGGTGCATCCGAAGCCCCGCGTCAGCCATCTCTGGGCCGAGCGGCTGGCGAATGTGGTGGCGGCGCAAGGCCCGGCATCGGCCAGCTCCTCGCGGTAGCGCCGGCCTCGCCCGCTCGCGACCATCAAAGCCGTTGATCGCGCCGCGGACAGTGGCGATAAAGGAGGGCCATCACCGCGGCCATGACGAGGGAGAGCGCGATGCAACTTGGACGGCTTGGAGTCTGGTACAGCATGGACAAGCTGACCGGTCCGCAGATCCCGCCCTTCCTGGCCGCGATCGAGCGCCACAACTACGATATTCTCTGGTATCCGGAATCCCGCGGCTTCGAATCGATGTCGCTCGCGGGCTTCATGTTGGGCAACAGCAAGAAGCTCAAGATCGGCAGCTCGATCGCCAGCATTTATGCGCGGGACGCCTTCACGTCGCGCCGCGGCATGATCTCGTTGAACGCGCTCTACGGCGACCGCTTCATCCTCGGCCTCGGCGTCAGCCACGTGCCGATGGTGGAGGGCGTCCGCGGCCACAGCTACGCGAAGCCGGTGCCGGCGATGCGCGCCTATCTCGACGGCATGACGAAGGACCAGCCGGGCGCCGACAAATGGCCGGTCGCGCTCGCCGCGCTGGGGCCGCTGATGCTGAAGCTGTCGGCAGAGCGGACGCAGGGCGCGCTGCCCTACAACACGACGCCCGAGCACACCGCCCGCGCCGCCAGGATCCTGGGCCCCAGCAAATGGCTCGCGGTCGAGCAGAAGGTCTGCGTCGAGACCGATCTCGCCAAGGCGCGGGCGATCGGCCGCAAGGAGCTCGCGCGCTACATGGTGCTCGACAACTACCGCAACTGCTGGCTCGGCCTCGGCTTCACCGAGGCGGATCTCGCCAATGGCGGCTCCGACCGCTTCATCGACGCGATGGTGCTGTCGGGCGACGCCGCGGCGGTGAAGCAGAAGCTGCGCGCGCATTTCACCGCCGGCGCCACCCACCTCTGCATCCAGCCGCTGCACGAGGAGGGCGACACCGCCGCCCGCGACCGCACCTTGGCGGAGCTTGCGGATACCTGACCTCGGAAAGCGACGCGCTCAGTCCTGCTCGAAGCCGTAGACCTCGGGCAGGATGAAGATCGCCGCCAGCAGGCCGATCAGCGGGAAGATCGCCACCATCAGCGTGGCGTTCGCCTGGCCGATCGCGGCGAAGAGCGTCGGGAACAGGAAGATCGCCAGGAAGGACGGCAGCTTCACGAACATGTAGGCGAAGCCGCTGGCGGTGCCGCGGTATTCGGGCTTGGCGACCATGGTCGGGATGGTCATGCAGTTCGAGGCGTCCCAATAGTGTCCCCACAGCATGGCCGCCGCCGCGAAGGGCAGGACGTACTTGTTGCCGGTATAAAGCGCCGCCGCCGCAACCAGCAGCGACACCAAGACGATGCCGAAGCCGGCGATGCTGATGCCGCGATGGCCGATCTTCGGCGTGATGATCGGGCCGACCCAGCCGGAGATCGCGGCGATGATGAAGAGGCACATGGTCACCATGTTGGTGCCGAGGATCGACGACACGCCCACCATCACGAACAGCACGGGGATATAGAAGCCGAAGGTGGAGAATTCGCTGCCCTGGGCGAAGCAGGCGATCCAGCCGTAGATGCTGGCGCGCCAGCGGATCCGGTCCTTGCGGAGATCGGCGAGGAAGGCGGTGAGGCGCGGCTTCGGCACCTCGACGTCGGCGTCCGGCAGCATGGCGAGCGGATCGTCGTACATCTGCGTCGCGACATGCTTCGCCTCGCGGAAGCGGCCCTGGCGGATCAGCCAGATCGCGGTCTCCGGCAGATCGTGCCGCAGCAGCAGGATGATGAGCGCCGGCACCGCGCCCAGGCCCAGGGTCACGCGCCAGATCAGCTCCGGCGGCATGTCGATGACGAGGAAGATGCCGATCACCGCCAGGGTCAGCACCTCGCCCACCGCGAACATGAACTGCCAGCGATTGCCCATGATCTCGCGCTGGCCCTTGGCCATCGACTCCATGATGTAGGTGTAGCCGGTGGAGATGTCGCTGCCGAGCGGAACGCCGAGAACGAAGCGCACCACGATCAGCCATGCGATGCTGGTCACGAAGGCCTGCAGCAGCGCCACCACGATGAAGAGGATCATCGTCGCCAGGAACATCACGCGGCGGCCGATCTTGTCGGAGAGCCAGCCGCCGATCAGCGCGCCGATCAGCGCGCCGCCCTGGGTCCCGGCCGCGGCCAAGCCCAGAAGAAACTGATCGGGATGATACTGCTCGCGGATGAACACCAGGACGAAGGCGATCGAGTAGAGGTCCCAGGCCTCGACCAGGATCGAGGCCATCATCAGCCAGCCGACGCGATTGCCCTTGGGGCTGTAGTTGGCGACGAGATGGCGGACGGCGGCATCCATCGCCGCCCGCGGCGGCACGGACTGTTGCGACGCTGCTGCGGACACCGGATCCTCCCGCCTGTTGTCATCGTCGCCGATCGCGCATGCCTACGGGGATAAGCAGACGCAATCGACGTCCCCTGAGCAAGGACGTGGACGGGATGACCGGCTTTTCAATGGCGGCTGAACGACGCCGCGCCGGCGGCTCAGCCCTGGCCGAACGCCGCCTTGAGGGCGGCGCCTGCCTCGTCGAGGGCGCGGGCCGCCTCGGGGATGATCCGGCCCATGGTGACGAAGCCGTGAATCTGGCCGTCGAAGCGGCGGGTCGCGACGGCGACGCCCTCGTCGGCGAGCCGCCGCGCATAGGCCTCGCCCTCGTCGCAGAGCGGATCGTAGCCGGCGGTGAGGACCCAGGCCGGCGCCACGCCCCGGAGGCTCGGCGCCAGGATCGGCGAGACGCGCCAATCCCCGCGGTCCGCCTCGCTGCGCAGATAGTGCCGATGGAACCACGCCTGGGCCGCCGTGGTGAGGAGATAGCCCTCGCCGAGGCGCTGCCGCGAGGCGTAGGAGCCGGTGAAATCCGTCGCCGGATAGATCAGCAGCTGGAGCGCGAGGCGCGGCCCGCCGCGGTCGCGGGCGATGAGGCTCATCACCGCCGAGAGATTGCCGCCGGCGCTGTCGCCGCCGACGGCGATGCGCGCGGGATCGATCGCGAGGCTGTCGGCCTGCGCGACCGCCCAGGCGAGCGCGGCCCAGCTGTCGTCGACGGCGGCCGGAAACTTGTGCTCGGGGCCCATGCGATAGTCGACCGAGAGCACCGCCGCGCCCGAGGCGTTGGCGAGATGGCGGCAGACCACGTCATGGGTCTCGATGTCGCCCAGCACCCAGCCGCCGCCGTGGCAGTAGACGAGGAGCGGCAGCCGCGTCGCCGCCGCGCTGCCCTGCGGCCGGTAGAGGCGAAGCGGGATCGGCCCGCCGGCGCCCGGCGCCATCAGGTCGCGGGTGGCGGCGACCGGCTGCGGCGCCGGCTGCAGCGCCGACCGTCCGGCCCGATAGACCCGGCGCGCCTCCTCCGGCTCCAGCGTCTCATAGGGCGGCCGACCGGCGGTCTGGGCGATGTCGAGAACGGTCTGCGCGCTGTCGTCGAGAGGCATCGGGGATCTCCGCTGTCGTGATCAATGGGCGACGTGTCGCAAGCCGGCGAGCGCGCTCTCGTGGAAGGCCTCGGTCAGGGTCGGGTGCGCGTGGATGGTGCCGGCGACATCCTCGAGGAGCGCGCCCATCTCGATCGCCAGCGTGAACTCGCCGACCAGCTCCGAGACATGAGCGCCGACCGCCTGGACCCCCAGCACCCGATGGTCGTCGCGCCGGGCCACCAGGCGGACGAAGCCGCCATCCTCCCCCGCCTCCATGGTGAGCGCGCGGCCATTGGCGGAGAACGGAAACTGGCCGACCACCGTCTCGATGCCTTGCGCGGCGGCCTCGGGCGGCGTCAATCCCACCGCCACGATCTCGGGCTCGGTGAAGCAGACCGCCGGGATGGCGACGGGATCGAAGCGGCGGCGGGTGCCGGCGATCAGCTCCGCCACCATCTCGCCCTGCGCCGAGGCCTTGTGCGCCAGCATCGGCTCGCCGACGAGATCGCCGATCGCCCAGACGTCGCGCATCGAGGTGCGGCAACGATCGTCGACGCGGATGAACGGCCCGCTCCGGTCGACCGCCATCGCCTCGAGGCCCCAGCCCGCGGTGCGCGGCTTGCGGCCCACCGTCACCAGCACCGTGTCGGCGGTGAGCGCGAGCGTTTTCCCGTCCTGCGTCCGCACCGTCACCCGCGCCTCGGCATCGCCACGCTCGACGCCGTCGACGCGGGCGCTCAGATGCACGGCGACGCCGGCGCGCTGCAGCCAGCGGGCGACCGGAGTCGTGAGAGCCGCGTCCCAGTTCGGCAGGATGCGCTCGCGCGCCTCGATGACGGTCACCGCCGAGCCGAGCTTGCGGAAGGCGGTGCCGAGCTCGAGGCCGATATAGCCGGCGCCGATCACCAGCAGCCGCGCGGGCAGCCGGTCGAGCGACAGCGCCTCGGTCGAGGAGATCACCGGCCCGCCGGGCTCGAGGCCGGGCAGGGATCCGGGCTCCGAGCCGGCGGCGAGGATGACGTGCTCCGCCCGCACCGTCTCGGCGCCCTCGCGCGTCTGGACCGTGCAGGTCTTGCCGTCGGAGAACGTCGCCCAGCCCTCCAGCACGCGCACCTTGGCGCCGCGCAGCAGCGCGCGCACGCCGCCGTTGAGCCGGTCGACCACCTGGTCCTTCCAGCGCATCGTCCGCGCGAGGTCGAGGGTCGGCGCCTCGCGGAGGGTGATGCCGAGCGCATCGCCGCCGACCGCCCGCTTCGCCTCGTCGAAGCGCGCCGCCGCGTGGATGATCGCCTTCGACGGGATGCAGCCCCTGATCAGGCAGGTGCCGCCGAGCCGGTCGGCCTCGACGAGGAGGGTGTCGAGGCCGAGCTGGCCGGCGCGGATCGCCGCCACATAGCCGCCGGGACCGCCGCCGACCACCAGGACCTTGGCGTGGATCATCCGCCCGCCGCCCTACTCGACGAAGAGCAGGGCCGGCTGCTCGAGCAACGCCTTCAGCTCCTGCACGAAGCGCGCCGCGTCCCAGCCGTCGACGATGCGATGATCGAAGGAGCCGGAGAGGTTCATCATCTTGCGGATGGCGATCTGCCCGCCCCGCACCACCGGCCGCTCGACGATGCGGTTGACGCCGATGATCGCCACCTCGGGATGGTTGATGACCGGCGTGGTGACGATGCCGCCCAATGGCCCGAGGCTGGTGATGGTGAGGGTGGAGCCCGTGAGCTCGTCGCGGCTGGCCTTGCCGTCGCGCGCCGCCGCCGCGAGCCGCGCGATCTCGGTCGCGATCTCCCAGAGATCCATCGCCTCCGCATGACGCAGCACCGGCACGAGCAGCCCCTGCGGCGTCTGGGTGGCGATGCCGGCATGGAGTGCTGCATGGCGGCGGAGCACGCCGCTTTCGTCGTCGAACTGCGCGTTGACCTGGGGAAATCGCGGGATGGCGCGCGCGAGCGCGCGGATCAGGAACGGCAGCACGGTGAGGCGCGGCCGCTCGGCCGCATGCCGCTCGTTCAGCTGGGCGCGGAGATCCTCGAGCGCGCTGACGTCGAGCTCCTCGACATAGGTGTAATGCGGAATGCGGCGCTTCGATTCCTGCATCCGCTCGGCGATGCGGCGCCGGAGACCGATGATCTTCTCTTCCTCAACGCCCTCCCGCCGGCCGACGCCTTGCGGACGCGCAACGGCCGCGCCGCGGCCCCGCGCGAGATAGCCGTCGAGATCGGCATGGGTGATGCGGCCGCCCGGTCCGCTGCCGGAGACGTATTGCAGCTCGACGCCAAGCTCATGCGCGCGCCGGCGCACCGCGGGCGACGCCAGCGGCTTCGCGCCCGCCGCACGGGTGACTGCCGGAGCCTCCGAGCCGTTGGGCGACGCCGCCCGCGGCGGCGCAATCGGCGCCGCGGGCCGCGGCTCGCGGGCGGCGGCGGGCTTGGGCGGCGGGCTCGCCGGCTTCGGCGGCGCAGCCGTCCCCTCGCCCTCGACTTCGAGCACCACCAGCTCCGAGCCCACCCGCACCTTGTCGCCGGGCGATCCGGTGATCGAGAGCACCTTGCCGCCCCGCGGCGCCGGGATCTCCACCGTCGCCTTGTCGGTCATGACGTCGACGAGGGGATCGTCCTCGGCGATGGTGGCGCCGACCTCGACGTGCCAGGCGACCAGCTCCGCCTCGGCGATGCCCTCGCCCACGTCGGGAAGCTTGAAGACGTACTGGCTCATGTGCCGTCCACCGCGCGGCGGAGCCCGTCCGCCACCCGCTTGGGGCCGGGGAAATAGTCCCACTCGAGCGAATGCGGATAGGGCGTGTCCCAGCCGGTGACGCGGACGATCGGCAGCTCGAGGCTGTAGAAGCAGTTCTCCTGCACCAGCGCGGAAAGCTCGGCGCCGAAGCCGCTGGTGCGCGTCGCCTCGTGCACGATGACGCAGCGCCCGGTCTTCTTCACGGAGTCCACGATGGTGTCGATGTCGAGCGGCAGCAGCGTGCGCAGGTCGATCACCTCGGCATCGATGCCGCTCTCCGCCACCGCGGCGAGCGCGACATAGACCATGGTGCCATAGGCGAGCACCGTGACGCTCTCGCCGGCACGCGCGACCGCGGCCTTGCCGAGCGGCACCCGGTAGTGGCCCTCGGGCACGTCGCCGGCGGGATGCTCGGTCCAGGGCGTCACCGGCCGGTCATGGTGGCCGTCGAAGGGGCCGTTATAGAGGCGCTTCGGCTCCAGGAAGATCACGGGATCGTCGTCCTCGATCGCGCTGATCAGCAGGCCCTTGGCGTCGTAGGGGTTGGAGGGCATCACCGTCTTGAGGCCGCAGACATGGGTGAAGATCGCCTCCGGGCTCTGGCTGTGGGTCTGGCCGCCGAAGATGCCGCCGCCGCAGGGCGCGCGCACGGTGATCGGCGCGGTGAACTCGCCCGCCGAGCGGTAGCGCAGGCGCGCCGCCTCCGAGATGAGCTGGTCGGTGGCGGGATAGATGTAGTCGGCGAACTGGATCTCGACCACCGGCCGGAGGCCGTAGGCGCCCATGCCCACGGCGGTGGCGAGAATGCCCGCCTCGGCGATCGGCGTGTCGAAGGCGCGGTCCGGCCCGTACTTGCGCTGCAGCCCCTCGGTGCAGCGGAAGACGCCGCCGAAATAGCCGACGTCCTCGCCGAAGACGACGACGTTGTCGTCGCGCGCCATCATCACGTCCATGGCGGAATTGAGCGCCTGCACCATGTTCATCTTCGGCATGGTCAGAACCCCAGCTCCTGGCGCTGGCGCCTGAGATGCCAGGGCATCTCCTTGAAGACGTCGTCGAACATCGTCGCCGGGCTGTGATGCTCGCCGGTGCCGAGGGTGCCGTAGCTCTCTGCCTCGCGCATGGCGGCGCGCACCTCCTCCTTGACCTCCGCCTCCATCTGGCGCTGGCGCTCCTCCGACCACTCGCCGAGCGCGATCAGATGCGCCTTCAGCCGCGCGATCGGGTCGCCGAGCGGCCAGTGGGCGGCCTCGTCCTCGGGGCGGTACTTGCTGGGATCGTCGCTGGTGGAATGCGCCGACGCGCGATAGGAGAACAGCTCGATGAGCGTCGCGCCGAAATTGGCGCGCGCCCGGTCGGCGGCCCAGCCGGTCGCCGCATGCACGGCCAGGAAGTCGTTGCCGTCGACGCGCAGCGCCGGGAGCCCGTAGCCGCGCGCGCGGGCGGCGAAGGTCGTGTGCTCGCCGCCGGCGATGCCCTGGAACGACGAGATGGCGTACTGGTTGTTGACGATGTTGAGGATGACGGGCGCGCGATAGACGCTGGCGAAAGTGCAGGCGTGGTGGAAATCGCCCTCGGCGGTGGCGCCCTCGCCGATCCATCCGACGGCGATGCGCGTGTCGCGCTTGATGGCGGAGGCCATCGCCCAGCCCACCGCCTGGGGAAACTGCGTCGCGAGATTGCCGGAGATCGAGAAGAAGCCGGCGGCCTTGCTGGAATACATCACCGGCATCTGCCGCCCTTTCAGCCGGTCGCGGGTGTTCGAGAACACCTGGTTCATCATGTCCACCAGCGGCCAGCCGCGGGCGATCAGCAGCCCCTGCTGGCGATAGGTCGGGAAGGTCATGTCCCGGTTGTCGAGCGCCATGGCCTGGGCGACGCCGATCGCCTCCTCGCCGGTGCAGCGCATGTAGAAGGATGTCTTGCCCTGGCGCTGGGCGCGGAACAGCCGATCGTCATAGGCGCGGGTCAGCGCCATGGTCCTGAGACCGCGCCGCAGCGTCTCCGCATCGAGCCTGGGATTCCAGGGGCCGACCGCCTTGCCGTCGCCGTCGAGCACGCGGATCATCGTGTAGGCGTGCTCGCGCATGTCATGCGGGTCGGTGCCGATATCGGGGCGGCTGACCGATCCCGCCGCCGGCACCTTGACCCAGCTGAAATCGGGCGCCTGTCCCGGGCGGGCGGGCGGCTCAGGGACATGCAGACGCAGCGGGACGGAGTTCTTCAACGATGCCTCCCGATCACCCTGGCGAGCCGTCGCGGCTTTTCACGCCGGCAACGGTCTCGTCGCCTGGAACGCGCCGGCGGCTCACCGCTCCAAACGCGGACACCATCACTATAGCAGCGACTGTCGGATTGAGGACTACCGTGTAGGGGCCGCGTTTGAAACAAACCGCGAGGGCGCCGTAAAGTTCATGCCGTAAAGTTCATCGCCGTCGCCGCCGCCGCGTCAAGTCTACCGACGCAAACCTCCGCCGCGCCCGGCGCTGGCAATCGGCGCGAGGCTCGTGCTATTCGACGAGAGGACCCAAGCGCAGTCCCCTGATCGAGGAGGCGCCCCTGAGCGTGCGCGACCCGGCCTCGACCGCCGGCAAGACCCTGGCGGTCGACGAGCAGACGGAGCTGCTGGTCGTCGGCGGCGGCCCTGCCGGGCTTGCGGCCGCGAGCGAGGCGGCGCGGCTCGGCATCAAGACCGTTCTGGTCGACGAGAACCCGGTGCCAGCCGAGGTCATGGGCGAGGACATCCCGCTGCTGTTCGGCGGCCGCGCGAGCGGTGCCGCGCGCAACCGGTCCGCCATGACCGACGCCTTCGTCGCCAGCGATCCCGCGATCGAGGAAGCCTTCGAGCTCGGCGTCGACCTGCGCCTCGGCACCATCTGCTGGGGCGTCTACGCCAACGGGCCGGCGGTGAGCTGGCTGCCCGGTCCGGTCGCCGGCCTCGCCGACGCTGACGGCTCCCGCATGCTGGGCGCGGCGCACGTCATCGTCTGCGCCGGACGCCGCGACATGGGTCTCGCCTTCCCGGGCTGGGAGCTGCCGGGCGTCATGGGGATGACGGCGGCGGAACAGCTGGCGACGCGCTATGGCGCGCTGGAGACGCGGCGCGCGGTGGTGCTGGGCAGCACGACGGAGGCGGTGCTGGGCGCGCAGCAGCTGCGCGAGGCCGGCATCGAGATCGCCGCGATGATCGAGCTGGCGCCGGCGCCGCTCGATCCTGCCGCCGCCGATTGCGGCATCGAGCTCATCACCGGCCATGCGGTGCGCCGCGCCGAAGGCCGCGAGGGTGTCGAGACAATCGTGATCGCGCCGCGCGACAATCCCGGCGCCGAGCGCGCGATCGCCTGCGACACGGTGATCACCGCGATCGGCGCGGTGCCGGTGGTGGAGCTGCTGGACGCCGCCGGCTGCCGCCTCGCCTTCCTGCCGGAGCGCGGCGGCCATGTGCCCGTGGTGGACGCGGATCAGCGCAGCACGCTGCCACACCTCCTCGCCGCCGGCGATTGCGCCGGCATTTGGCCGGCGAAGAGCCGCGATCCCGCGGTGGCATCCGAGGAAGGCCGGCGCGCCGCGCGTGCAGTGGCCGTCGCGCTTGGCCGCACGGCTCCGGACGTGCTCGCGGCGTCCGCGCCGCCCGAGGGACCGGACCTCGCCGCCTACCGGCTCGACTGGGTGCGCGCCACCGTCGTCGAGGCCGCCGGCGAGCCGCATGTCTGCCGCTGCGAGGAGGTGACCGCGCGCGAGATCCTGGAGGTGCGGCCGCCGCGCTATCTCAACTGGCAGACCGAGCGGCGCAACCGGCGCGACCTCGCGAGCCTGCTCGGCGACGGCGCGCCCAATCCCGATCTGGTGAAGCGGCTGACCCGCGCCGGCATGGGCGTCTGCCAGGGCCGGCGCTGCCGCGAGCAGGTGGCGGCGCTGCTGGCGCTCGGCGCCGGCGCCGCTCTCGCCGAGGTGCCGCTCGCAACACATCGCGCGCCGGTGCGGCCGCTGCCGCTCGAGGTGGCCGCGCGGCCGGAATCGCCTGAGATGGCCGCGCACTGGGACACCTGGTTCGGCATGGCGGCGCAGTACGTGCCCTTCTGGGACGCGCCGCGCCGCTACCGCGCCGCGACCCGCCCGACCCGCGGCAAGGCGCCCTCGGAATGAGCAAGGGAGCCGCGGTCGTCATCGTCGGCGGCGGCGCCACCGGCCTCTCCGCCGGCTGGTGGCTGGCGCGCGACGGCGTCGAAGTGACGGTCATCGACAAGGGGATCGTCGGCTGGGAGGCGTCGGGCCGCAACGGCGGCGGCTGCAGCCATCATTTCAGCCCGCTCTTCCGCGAGGAGCAGCGGCTCTGGCCGCAGATGGATGAGCTGCTGGGCTATCCCACCGAGTTCCGCCCGCACCGCATCCGCCTCGCCTTCGACCCGGCGCAGCTCGCGCTCTATGGCGAGGCGAAGCGCAACGCCGAGCGCCAGGGCTTCGCCACCGACCTGCTGGACGCGCGCCAGGTGCGCGAGCTGGTGCCGCTCGCCGGCGAGGAGACGGTCGGCGGCTACTACTATCGCTTCGGCGGCCACGCCAATCCGCACCGGACCGTGCAGGCCTATGCCTGGGCGATGCAGGACCATGGCGGCCGCGTGCTGCAGCACACTGCCGTCGAGGGCTTCGAGCGCCGGGGCAGCCGCGTCACCGGGATACGCACGTCGAGCGGCACGGTCGGCTGCGATCACCTCGTGCTGGCGGCGGGGCCGCAGACCGGGCGCCTCGCGCGGATGCTCGACGTCGAGGTTCCCATGGTGGCGGCGCGCGCCGAGATGATCGTCACCGAGCCGCTGCCGCTGATGCCGATCGGCGGCGTCGACGGCAACGGCCTCTACGGCCGCCAGACCCTGCGCGGCAATCTCGCCTATGGCGGCGGCCCGCATGAGTGGCTCGCCGACGGCGCGGCGGAGCGGCCGAGCACGCCGCTCATGGGCAACATCGCCGGCCGGCTCGCGCGCCTCTTTCCAAAGGCGGCCCATGCGCGGGTGATCCGGAGCTGGGCCGGCATCATCGAGAACACGCCGGACGGACGGCCGGTCATCGATCGCCTGGCCGCGCCGGAGAACGTCACCGTGGCGACGCTCTCCAGCATCGGCTTCGGCCTCTCGCCCGCCAGCGGCCACGCCATCCGCGACCTGGTGGTGGACGGGCGCTGCGGCTTCGCCGACATCTCCAGCTTCCGGCTCGATCGCTTCGACGGGCTGGAGAAGGACTGGATCGACATCCAGGGCTGGAAGGTGCTCGCGACATCCGACTGAGGATGTCGCGGGCGCGTCAGCGCGCGTCGCATTCAGGCGCCTCCCGCCGGCGGGTCGCGCGCTATGATGCGGCAGCAAAATAAAGGGGGAGATGCCATGGCGGCGCGGAAATCCGGCAAGGGGAAATCGCTGATGGACCGGCTCGCCGAGGGGCCGGTGATCTGCGCCGAGGGCTATCTCTTCGAGTTCGAGCGACGCGGCTATCTGCAGGCAGGCGCCTATGTGCCGGAGGTGGTGCTGGAGCATCCGGAGCTGGTGGAGCAGCTCCATCGCGAGTTCGTCCATGCGGGCTCCGACGTGGTGGAGGCCTTCACCTACTACGCCCACCGCCAGAAGCTGCGCATCGTCGGCCGCGAGAAGGATCTCGAGCCGATGAACCGCAGCGCGCTCAAGATCGCGAAGAAGGTGGCGCGGGATACGGGAACGCTCTTCGCCGGCAACATCTGCAACACCAACATCTACGATCCCACCGACGCCAGGTCGCAGCGCACCGTCCGCGCCATGTTCGAGGAGCAGGTGGGCTGGGCGGTCGAGGCCGGCGTCGATCTCATCATCGGCGAGACCTTCTCCTATGCGGAGGAGGCGCTGCTGGCGCTCGAGGTGATCAAGGCGGCGCGGAAGCCGGCGGTGATCACCATGGCGATGCACCAGGAGGATCTGACGCGGGAAGGCTGGAGCGTCGTCGAGGCGGCGAAGCGCCTGGAGGGCGGCGGCGCCGAGGTGGTCGGCCTCAACTGCATCCGCGGCCCGAAGACGATGATGCCGCTGCTGAAGCGGATGCGGAAGGCGATCAAGTGCCAGATGGCGGCGTTGCCGGTGCCCTATCGCACCTCGAAAAGCCAGCCCTCCTTCCAGTCGCTGCGCGACGCCCATTGCGACTGCATCCCCGGCGACCGGCCCTTCCCGACCGCCCTCGATCCCTTCGCCTGCAACCGCTACGAGCTGGGCGAGTTCGCCCGCGAGGCCTATGAGCTCGGCATCCGCTATCTCGGCGTCTGCTGCGGTGCCGGCCCGCACCACATCCGCGGCGTCGCCGAGGCGCTCGGCCGCCATCCGCCGGCGAGCCGCTACTCGCCGGACATGTCCAAGCACGCCTTCCTCGGCACGCACCGTCTGGTGGCGAAGGTCAACCGCGCCTACGCCAAGCGGCTCTGAGCGACTCTAGTTAAGGCGATCGGCGGCCGGAGCGGCCGCCGGCCGCCGCAGCGCGCGCGGCGTGGTGCCGAAGCGCTCGCGGAAGCGGCGGGTGAAATGCGACGCCGAGATGAAGCCGCAGGCGACCGCGATGTCGAGCACCGACCGGCTGGTCTGCTCCAGCAGGTGCCGCGCCCGCGCCAGCCGCATGTCGAGATAGTGGCGGTTGGGCGTCCGCGCCAGCGAGCGCTGGAACAGCCGCTCGAGCTGCCGGCGCGACAAGCCGGCCTTGCGGGCGATCGCCTCCTGGGACAGCGGCGCCTCCAGATGCGCCTCCATCAGCCGGATCGCCGCCAGCAATCCCGGATGCGTCGCGCCGATGCGGTGGCGCAGGTCCATGCGTTGCGGCTCGTGGCGGTCGCGGATCGGGCCGTGGATGAACTGCTCGGCGACCGCGGTCGCGAGCTCGCGGCCGTGCTGCAGCTGCACCAGATGCAGCATCATGTCGAGCGCCGCGGTGCCGCCGGAGCAGGTGAAGCGGTCGCCATCGACGACGAAGATCTCGTCGGTCGCCGTCACCGCCGGAAAGGCCTCGCCGAAGCTGATGAGATTCTCCCAGTGCAGCGCGCAGGTCCGGCCATCGAGCAGCCCGGCATGGGCGAGGAGGTAGGCGCCGGTGCTGATGGCCCCGAGGTCGCAGTCGCGGGCGGCGAGGCGCCGCAGCCAGGCGAGCACGCCGCGATCATGGTAGCGCTCGGCATTGATGCCGGCGCACACCACCAGCATGGAGATCGTCAGCGGATCGCGGATCGAGGCGTCGACCGGCACCGCGATGTCGTTGCTCGCCGTCACCGGCTTGCCGTCGCGCGAGACCAGGCGCCACCGATAGAGAGTCCGTCCGGCAAGGCGGTTCGCCGAGCGCAGCGGCTCCAGCGCCGCGGCGAAGGCCATCATGGAGAATTTCGGCACCAGGAAGAAGCCGATCTCCGCAGGCGTCTGCGCCGGCGCGCCGAAACTCATCTGGGTGCCTCGGTCCCCGTGGCCATAGCCGATGCTAGCCGCTCGGCGGCCGCCGATCATCCTTTTTGCGACAGTGCCTGTTCCGGATGCGACGCGGCGGCAAAGCCGCGCGCGATCCCGTAACAAAACCGATGGCGCTGGACTACACTCGATTCCAGGGCCGGCCGCGCAAGCCGAAGCCCGTTGCAGGGGGATGCGGGCTGCGTGGACGTCGTCGCCTACATTGCGAAGAACTATCCGCTCATCCTGCGGCTCACCGGCCAGCACGTGTCGATCGTCGGCGTCGCCGTGGCGGCGGCGATCCTGACCGGCGTTCCCCTCGGCATCCTCATTGCCCAGAGCCGCCGCCTCGCCGGCTTCGCGC